>DASUBC010000722.1:0-3615 GCA_035763465.1 Thermomicrobiales bacterium | reverse complement strand
GATGCGCTGGGTCTTACTGCTTGTCGGGATTGTGCTGATGCTGGTCGGCAGCGTCTGGCTGCTCCAGGGCGCGAATATTCTGCCGGGCAGCGCGATGAGCGGCCAGTCGTTCTGGGCGTGGGTGGGCGGCATCGTGCTGATCGCCGGGGTGGTGGTCTTCGCGGCGGCGATACGCCGGGGGTTGCTGCGGCCACGCTGATGCTTTCCCCGCTCCCGTGTCACGGGAGGTGGCTGGCGGTTGAAACAACCGTCAGCCACCTCCCCACCGCTGTGCCCGCAATCTGGTACCATGCTAACCCGAACCCACTGCCCGACCGCCGGGCACCCTCCGGGTGTGCCCGTCTGCCCGACTCGCCCACACCACGCGCAGCGTCAGTAACTCATAGGGCCGCACGGTGAGGCGCAGAGTGGTGGCGTCGGGCTGGGCGACGGCGCCGGCGCGTTCCTCCAGCAGTGTGCAGGTTTCGGCGGCGCTGATGGGGTGGGCGAAACGCAGGGTGGCCGGGCCGCGCGTGCCGTGCGCTTCGTAGAGGCGCAGGATGACGCCCTGGCCATCGAGCGCGGGCTTGATGGTGTCAATGACCAGGCCGGGACGGTCGCAGGTGACGAGGCTGTAGCGGGCGTCTTGCAGTGGCCCCGCGCCGGCGGAGGCGACGCGGCCGACCAGCGGCAGGTTCAGCGCCGCCGCTTGCGCGACGACCTCCGCCGCGCGCCAGTCGCCCTGGTGCGGCAGCAGGCTATAGGTGAAGGCGTGGCGGCCGAGGTCGGCGGTGGGGTCGGGCGAGTTGGCCGACTTCAGCAGCGTCAGGCGCAGCACGTTGTCGTGGATGTCGTAGCCGTATTTGCCGTCGTTGAGGAGCGCGACGCCGTAATCGCCCTCCGAGAGGTCGGCCCAGCGCTGGGCGCAGACCTCGAAGCGGGCGCGGTCCCAGCTGGTGTTCCAGGTCGTGCCGCGCTCCAGCGCGCCGAACTGGATCTCGTAGGTCGCGCGCGCGGCGTGGACGGCGACCGGGAAGGCGGCTTTCAGGAGAATCTGCTTCTGCTGCCAGTCAATCTCCGTCTGGAAGTCAATGCGCGAAATATCGCGGTAGACGAAGATGCGCTGGACGATGGTGGAGTCGAGGAAGCGGCGGGTGATTTCGACGCCGCCGCGCAGCGGCCCGGTCTCGACCACGCGCAGCGCGGCCAGGTCTTCGATGGGGTAGGGCTTTTCGACGTAGAAGGGGTCAATATCCCAGGCGTCGAAGTTGAGCGGCTTGTCCTCGAAGGCGATGAGCCGGTTGCCGCGCTCGTCCGGCGCGATGACTTCGCGGTCGCCCGCGCGCTTGTCGCGCAGCGAGCGAAGTAGCCCGGTATCGTCCAGTTCCAGCCGGTAGAACGCATTTTCCAGCACGCGCTCGGTAATGTGCAGTTCGCTGGCACGGGTACCGTCGCCGCCCGCCGCCCAGCGCGCGTAGCCGTGCGGCGGCACACCGGCCGCCGGCGGCGCGACGAGCGCGCGGTTGTCGCTGTTCGCCAGCGGCTGCACGGTCAGAGCCTCGCCGTCCGCGTCGAAGGCCGGTTCGGTGTCTCCCAGCGCGACCTCGACCGGGTCGCGGCGCGGCCAGGGGAGCGAGTTGAAGACGACCAGCGCGGGTGTGGGACGGTCAATACTCGCGACGAGGCGGTCCAAACTCGCATCGCGCGAGGCGCTGGCCGCCGCGCTGACGGCGGCGAGGTCGCGCGCCGCGTCGGCGTAGACCTCCGGCACAGAGGAGCCAGGCAGGATGTCGTGAAACTCCTGTAAGAGGAGCAGTTCCCAGGCGCGATCGAGCGGCGGCGGAGGCGGGCCGGCGGGGTCGAGGGTGTCCGCCGCGACCTGCCACAGTTCCGCCTCGTGCAACAGCCCTTCGGCGCGGCGGTGGGCCTGCTTGGTGCGGCCCTGGCTGGTGTAGGTGCCGCGATGGTACTCGAAGTAGAGTTCGCCCGCCCAGGTTGGTAATTGAGAAACATTCTCCGGCGCGTAGACGCGCGCGGCGATGCGGTCCAGGAGGCGTTCGGCGCTGCCCTGCGCCAGCGCGGGCATCCCCGGCAGATTGCCGAGCCGCCGCCCCGATTCGAGCATCGCGCGCGTGGGGCCGCCGCCGCCATCGCCCAGGCCAAAGAGGTACAAGATTTCGTCGTTGATGTCCTTCTGGCGGTAGACCTCCCAGTCGCCGCGCACCTCGCGGGCGTCCATGTGGCCGTTGTAGGTGTAGATGCGGCTGTTGCGTTCGGGCGTGGTGATGAAGTAGGCCAGTACCTCCGAGCCGTCCAGCCCGCGCCAGCGGAAGGTGTCATAGGGGAACTTGTTGGTCTGGTTCCAGGAAATCTTGCTGGTCATGAAGTGTGCGATGCCGGCCGCGCGCATGATTTGCGGCAGCGCGGCGGAGTAGCCGAAGACATCGGGCAGCCAGACGAGCGAAGTGCGCTGGCCGAACTCGCGCTCGTAGAACCGCTGACCGCACATGATTTGCCGCGCCAGCGATTCGCCGTTCGGCACGTTGGTGTCCGGTTCCAGCCACATCGCGCCGGTCAGTTCCCAGCGCCCCTCGGCGACGCGCGCCTTGATTTGCGCGTAGAGGGCCGGTTCGTCTTCCTTGATGAACTGATACAACTGCGGCTGGCTCTGGGTGAAGTGGTACTCGGGGTATTGCTCCATCAAGCGCAGCACCGTGGCGAAGGTGCGCGCGGCCTTGCGGCGCGTCTGCGCCAGCGGCCAGAGCCAGGCGACGTCAATGTGGGCGTGGCCGGTGGCGACGAGGCGCGGGCGCGTGCCGTGCTGATACCCCTTCAGCGCGGCGGCGAACGCCGCCCGCGCGGGCGCGAGCGAGGCGTAATAGTCGTCGGAGCGCGGACGGCGGAAGTCTACCAGGCCGAGCGCAGCGTCAATGGCGCGGCCCAGGAGCGCCGCGTCGCCGCCGCTGGGGTCGAGTTCGCGCAGCGTGTCGTAGGCCGCGCGCAGGTCGGCGGCGAGGCCAGCGGCGTCGGGGTCGCGGGTCGCCAGCGCCCACTCGCGCAGCAGGTGCGGCGTCGCGATGCGCCCGGCGTAGGCTTCGATGGCGACGCTGTGCCGCGCGCCGGGCTGGGCGCTGGCGGCGAGCAGCGGGTCGGCGTGATTGCGGTCAATGCCGCACCAGGGCACGCCGTCGAGGTAGGCCATCGCCTCCGGTCCGGCGATAAGGATGTCGCCGGGGATTTGCCTGTAGTCGCCGAGCCGCAGGCGCAGCACGACCGTCTCGCCGGCCCAGTCGTCCGGCACGATCACGTCGCCGTGCAGCCAGACGGTGACGCCGTAGCCGCCCCAGGCCGCGCCGACCGGCAGTTCCGGCCAGTCTTTCCCGGCGGTGGCCGCCGGCCCACCCGCGCCGGCGGGCGCAAGGCGCAGCGGCGGCAGGTCGAGGCTGCGGCGCTCGACGGTCGTTTCGATTTCGGTCACGCGCGCGGCATATTTGCGTAGCGTAATTTCGTCCATGCCATCCTCTCTGTAAGTCGGGCAGTCGGGCAGTCGGGCAGTCGGGCAGTCGGGCAGTGTGCTGGACTGGCACTGTGTTAGCAGTAGGCGCCGTGCCGACCCAAACCCACTGTCCGACTGCC
>DASUBC010000721.1:0-3604 GCA_035763465.1 Thermomicrobiales bacterium | reverse complement strand
GAGCCGATGGGCCTGCGCGGGCCGCTCGCCGACATGCAGCAGGACGATTTCGACGCCGGTCGCGCCGAGACCGGTCAGTGTCTCGACCCAGTGGTCGGTCGGCGCAGCCATGACGTGCAGGCCAGGGCGCGCGGCGATCTCGCCGTAGGCGAGCGATGGCGCGGGCGCGGGGCCTTCGAGCAGCGCGTACAGAAAATCGTCTGACCGCAGGAGCGGCGCGTTTTCGGGGACGACGACCGTGCCGCCGGTCGCGACGACGGCGCCGGCCAGCCGCGCGAACGCGCTGGCGAGGTCCGGCGTGACAGGGCCGAGCGCCGCCAGGCCGAGGCGCAGGGCGCCAATGCTGGCCTTCTCGTAGACCGGCGCGGGCGCAGCCGCGAGGGTGTCGCGGAACCAGCCCGCCGCTTTCGCCGTCACCGCTTCGATGCCGCCGTCGAGTTGCACACTGGCCCAGCCGAAGCGGTCCAGGCCGATCCCGCGCTGGCGGAGTTCGTGGCGCAGGTAGTCGTTGTGCGTCTTCTCGCAGCCATGTTCCAGGAGCAGCGCCGGGCCGACAAGCGGGTGGAGCAGATAGCCAACCAGCGTGCGGGCATACAGTTCTTCCGATGAACCGGAGGAGACGCCGCAGCCCTCCGTATGCGGCAGCGCGACGTAGCGCGAGACCCGGCCGCCGTCACCAGCGCGGCCAATCCGCCGCGCGTTGAGGTAATCGGCGATCCGCAGGGCAATCTGGCCGGAGCAGAGGCTGGTCGGCAACACCAGGCCGACCTGGTCGCTGACCGTGCCGTGCGCGCCGCGTATGGCGGTGAAGGTCAGGCCAGCGAACGGGTCTATGGCGGGATTCGGCTTGACCGGAATCGGGTCGCCGGTGGTCGCGGGCGCGTCGCGCACCCGCGTCAGGTCTACCGGGCCGGTCTGCCGCCAGTTGCGCCAGATCGAGACCTGCGCGTGCCCGGCCTGCTCACCGACCGTGCGCTGGCCCGAGGCAACCGCGAGCGTCAGGTCGAAGGTGCGCCGGCCGAGGTCGGCCATCGGCACACCGTCGAGGTATTCGCCCGCGTTGACGTCCATCTCGTGCGACAGCAGCTGGTAGCGGCCGGTCGTCGTGACGATCTTCACGGTTGGGACAAAGGGGAAGTTGGTAATGGAGCCGTTGCCGGTGACGAAGTAGAGCAGGTTCGAGCCGGACGCGACCTGGCCGGCGATGCTCTCCAGGTCGTTGCCGGGACTGTCCATGAAAAAGTAGCCGGGCGCAAGCATCCGCTCGCCATACTCGATGACGTGGTCGAGGCGCACTTCGGGCGCTTTCTTCGCCGCCGCGCCGATTGACTTCAGGGCAATGTTGTAGAGACCCCGGAAGTTGTTGCCGCCGGACGGGTTGCCCTCGGCGGTGTGGCCGTGCCAGCCGACGCGCTCCTTGAAGCGCGCGATCGTCGCCAGGAACCGCTCGGCGGTCGCGTAGTCGCGCACGTTGCGGAGGATATAATCCTCCGCGCCGATCAGTTCGTCGGTCTCCGCCAGGTTGGCCGCGCCACTGTGCCGCAGGATTTCGGCGGCGACCCAGGCGGCGAGCGGGTTGCCGGAAACCCCGGAGAAGGCGTCCGAGCCGCCGCATTGCAGGCCGAGTTTCAGCGCGGCGACAGGCGCGGGCGTGCGCCGGCTGACAGCAAGTTGCTCATGCCATTCACGGACGAGCGTTGCGCCACGCTCCAGGTCGGCCTCGAAACTGTCGCGCAGGGTCACGAAGCGATGCGGCACGTCGTCAAGCGGGTAGTGCTGCTCGCGCAGATAGGCGCGCAACTGGCGGTTCGTGACCGGACCGAAGCCGTCGTCCACGGCCAGCACCGCGCCGACATTCGGGTGGACGATGAAGCCTGCCAGCGTGCGGAGCAGCAGGTCGAGATTGTTCGGCTGATCGAAACCGCCGCCCTCGGTGTGGGCGATCGCCACAACCTTATCCAGCGCCTCGCTGCCGTCGGTGCTGCCCGCGAAGCGCGCTTCGAGCGCCTTCGCCCAGCTTGAGGTACGCGAGGTCGTCGCCAGAATGACGATGTGGTTGCGCGTGCCGACGCCCCGGTCGCCGCCGCGCTGGTAGCCAAGAAAGGTGCGCGCCTGGTCCGCGCCGTAGCGCGGCACCTGGACGCCAGGTCGGAAGGTCGCCGGGTCGAGCGGATACGGCTCCAGCGGGTTGTCGCGGAAGTTCGCCTCGGTGGGCAGCGCGAAGTCGAGGTCGCGCCCGGCCAGCGCCTTGAGAATCTTCGGGTTGTGGAGATAGGCGCCCGGCGCGATCGGGCGCAGCGCGTAGCCGAACGGCAATCCCCACGACAGCAGCGCCTCGTCGGTGGCGATCGGCCTGATGGCGAAGCGGTGCCCTTCCAGCACGGTGTAGTCGAGCGCGAATTCCTGGCCGTCATGGGCGATGCGCGTGCCAGCGTCGAGCCGGCGCACAGCGATCGCGGCGTTGTCGCCCGGCACGGGCAGCCGGCCGACCTCGTGCAGGTCGTAGCAGCCGGAAACTCTGGACATGGACACCTCTCCCCCTCTACGGCAGGCGGCGCGACGCCACCTGTTGATGCGGCAATCTCAGGGAGAAGTATACGCGCTGGCAGACGAGAGAGCGTGAGTGCGTGAGTGCATGAGTGCGTGAGCAGGATTTATCAGCACGGCGCCTGACAACGGGCGCAGTGCTATACCAGCGCTCTCACGCACTCACGACTCACGTCTCACGCTCTCCCCGAATCCGATGCGCCAGGTCGGATAGCGCGGCTGCCAGCCGAGTTCGTGGCGCGCTTTCGCGTTTGATGCGCCACGCGCGGCGCGATCCTGGCCGGTCGCGGTTGGCGGCGCGGGCGCGCCCAGCGCGGCGGCGTACACCGGTAGCCAGACGGTTGCCGGAGCCGGTTCGTCGTCCACAATGTTGACCGCGCCCGCCGGCCAGTCCAGCGCGGCCAGGGCCGCGCCCGCCGCGTCCGCGACATGGACAAACGACGAAACACTCGCATTGGCGACCAGCGCGCCCCGGCGCACCTGGTCGGCAATTTCGCCATCCGGCGCGTACCAGGTGCCGGGGCCATAGAGCAGGCCATAACGCAAACTGACGCCTTCAGGCAGCGCCGCGACCGCCTCTTCGAGCGCCTGCACACCAACAACGGTGCGCCGCCGGGATTCGGGCGCGTCCAGGTCGAGCGGTTCATCTTCGCGCGCTGGACCGGCGCCGGGCGCGTAGGCGAACGCCAGACTCTGGGCGATGACGCGGCGTACGCCGGCCGCCTGCGCCGCATCAACGAGATTCCGGGTGCCCTCGATGCGGATACGCGTGTTGCCCGCGAAGTCGTGCCCGGCCAGATCGGTCAGCTGGTGAATCACGACGTCAGGGCGCGCGGCGACCACGGCGGCGATGAGTGCGCTGCGGTCGAAGACATTGACAATCACCGGGGTCGCCCCGAGCGAGCGGATGAGTTCGTCCTTCGCCGCCACGCGAGTGGCGCCGGCAACCTCATGCCCGGCCGCCACCAGCAGCGGAAGCAATTGCCGGCCAATCGCGCCAGTCGCGCCTGCTACAAAGATCTTCATGCTACCTCACTTTACGCCAAGCCGCCCACAG
>DASUBC010000720.1:0-3556 GCA_035763465.1 Thermomicrobiales bacterium | reverse complement strand
TTTATGCTACGATCCCGCCCGGCCTGAACCCGGCGCACGCCGGCAGCACTACATGGAGGAACGATGACGATACAGCAGGAGACCGCCGGTGCCGGCCGCGTCGCGCTCGTGACCGGCGGTAGCCGCGGCATTGGCCGCGCGATCGCCCTGCGCCTGGCGCAAGACGGTATCGCGGTGGCGATCAACTACCGTGGCGGCGCGGAAGGCGCGGCGGAGACGGTGCGCCAGATCGAAGCTGCGGACGGGCGGGCACTCGCCTTGCAGGGTGACGTCGCGGAGAGCGGCGCGGCGGCCAGGCTGGTCGCCGATACCGTCGCGCACTTCGGCCGGCTCGACATCCTGGTCAACAACGCCGGCATCACGCGCGACAACCTGACGCTGCGGATGAGCGAAGCCGACTGGGACGCCGTGCTGACCACCAACTTGAAAGGCGCGTTCCTCTGCGCCAAGGCCGCCCTGCGCCCCTTGCTGAAAGCGCGCGACAGCGGCCGGATCATCGCGATCAGTTCGGTCGTCGGCATCGCCGGTAACGCTGGCCAGGCCAACTACGCGGCGGCGAAAGCCGGCCTGATTGGGCTGACCAAGAGCCTGGCGCGCGAGGTCGCCTCGCGCGGCATCACCGTCAACGCCGTCGCGCCCGGCTTCATCACCACCGACATGACTGCCGCCCTCCCGGCCGATCTGCAAGAAGCCGCCCTGAAGACCGTCCCGCTCGGCCACTTCGGCGCCCCCGAAGACGTCGCCGCCGCCGTCGCCTTCTTCGCCTCCCCCGCCGCCCGCTACATCACCGGGCAGGTGCTGGCGGTGGATGGGGGGATCGCGATGTGAGGCGACGGGTCGAAGGTCTGAAGGTCGAAGGTCGAAAGTCGTTGCGGAGGATGGCTGGTGGCTGTCATTGAACGCTTCGAAGATATCACCGCCTGGTAGGGAGCGCACTCACTGGTCAAAGCCGTGTATCATGCCACTGAGCAGGGTGCGTTCGCACGCGACTATGCTCTCCGTGATCAGATGCGCCGCGCGGCTATCTCGATTATGTCGAATATTGCGGAGGGATTCGAGCGTAACAGCGATAAAGAGTTCCGGCACTTCCTGTACGTCGCCAAAGCATCGGCTGGCGAAGTGCGGTCGTTACTGTAAGTTGCCCGCGACTCAGACTATATCGAGGCCACCGCCTATCAGCAGCTGATGGAGCAGTCCATTAAACTGGGTCGGCAGATTGCTGGCTTCATCAGGTATCTTGACGGCAGATCGCCACATACGAACAGGAGAGAAGCGTAACCAATGACCTGCGACCTTCGACCTTCAGACCTTCGACCCTTCTGCCCTGGCTACACCTATGCTTAGAAAAGTCTTGATCGCCAACCGGGGCGAAATCGCCCTGCGGGTGCTGCGGGCGTGCCGTGATCTGGGGATTCCCGCCGTGGTGGCCTTCAGCGAGGCCGATCGCGATTCACTGCCGGTGCGGCTGGCGGATGAGGCGGTCTGCATCGGGCCGCCGCAGAGCGCCCGCAGTTACAACAACATCCCCGCGATCATCAGCGCGGCGCGCATCACCGGCGCGGATGCCATCCACCCCGGTTACGGGTTTCTCTCCGAAAACGCCTACCTGGCCGACATCTGCGCCCAGGTTGGCCTGACCTTCATCGGCCCGTCGAGCGCCGCGATCACCCGCATGGGCGACAAGGCGCTGGCGCGGACACTGATGAAGGAAGCCGGGCTGCCGCTGCTGCCCGGCACCGAAGAGCCAATCACCAACCCCCACGCTGTGCAGCAACTCGCCCAGAAGCTCGGCTACCCGCTGATTCTCAAAGCGGCGGCGGGCGGTGGCGGACGCGGGATGCGCGTCGTCCGCTCCGACCGCGAACTGGCGACCGCCCTGCCGATCGCCCAGGCCGAAGCCGAAGCCGCCTTTGGCAATAGCGACATTTATGTCGAGAAATATCTGGAGGGGCCGCGCCACATCGAAGTGCAGGTCATCGCCGACGGCAAGGGCCATGTCGTCGCGGTCGGTGAGCGTGAGTGCTCGCTACAGCGGCGACATCAGAAGGTGCTGGAAGAGGCGCCCGCGCCCGGCCTGAAGGACAACATTCGCCAGAATCTCTTCAAAGCGGCGATCAAAGGCGCGAAGGCGATCGGCTACAGCAGCGTCGGCACATTCGAGTTCCTGCTCAACAGTGACGGCCACTTCTACTTCATGGAGATGAACACGCGCATCCAGGTCGAACACCCGATTACCGAGGTGACGACCGGCATTGATCTGGTCAAGTGGCAGTTGCGCCTGGCTAGCGGCGAACCGCTCACGCTCGACCAGCGGCATATTCAGCCTCAGGGACACGCGATAGAATGCCGCATCACCGCCGAAGACCCCGCGCGCGATTTCGAGCCGAACGCCGGCCGCATCGAAGGCTACCTGGCGCCTGGCGGCCCCGGTGTGCGCCTCGATACCCACCTTTTCCCTGGCTACGTCGCGCCGCCCTACTACGATTCGCTGCTGGCGAAACTGATCTGCTGGGGCCAGGACCGCGCCGAGGCGATCGCGCGCGCCGACCGGGCGCTCGATGAGTTCGTCATCGAAGGCATCAAGACGACGATTCCGTTCCATCAAGGCGTCCTGCGCGATCCCGTGTTTCAGCGCGCCGAGTTGAGCACCAGTTTCATTCCACAGTACCTGGAGCGGACAGCCAGCGTGAACGACGCGCAAACGGCAGATTGATTGGTCGGATCAGGCGAGTCGCCAACCGTCTGGCATAGACCTTGCCCGGCCAGAACCTGCAACCTGCAACCTGCAATGACGAACGGGGAGCCATGAGCGAGCAAGCAGGACCGGATATCCCAGCAGCGGCGGGGCGCGTGACGATCGCCCCTGCCGTGCTGGCGCAAATCGTGGAGCGCGCTACACTCGGCACGCCCGGCGTGGTGGCGATGTGTACGCGCCACCCGCGCTTCGACCGCCTGCGCGACCGCACCTTCCGCGACACGCCGAGCGGCATCCATCTCCGCCTGGTGGACGATACGGTGAACGCCGAGATCGCCATCGTCGCTCAGACCAGCGTCAACATCGTGGACCTCGGCCAGCGCATCCAGCAAGAAGTCGGCGGCGCGCTAGAGCATATCGCGGGCCTGCGCGCGGGTGAAATCAACGTCTATGTGGACGACATCGCGCCATAGATGTTCCATCCATCCTGAGCAAACAGGCATTGTGAATCCCTCGCAAGCACCGATGGCCTCCCCCTCTCTCGCGCACAGATGAAGGCCGCTATCGCCTCGCCCTGCGACCTCTTCCCCTCGGCCATCCGCTGTGATAAACTCCATCCACTACCCTAACCCAGGCGCTTGCTCGGCCGCAGGCGCCAATCGCCACGCAGGCTCGCTTTTCGCACGCGCCACAGCCTCTTGACTGGACGCCTGGTGAGATGCGTGCGCCGCGCGGCGGCATGTCGGTTAGGGGGAGACGGAGGAGGTGACGATAGTGGAACACAGCACGCATCGGAGGACCGCTCGCACCACGCACGGCTGGCGCCGGCTCTTGACCCTCGTCCTAGCTTTCACGCTCGCG
>DASUBC010000719.1:0-4681 GCA_035763465.1 Thermomicrobiales bacterium | reverse complement strand
TCGACCAGCGCGGGACGCGGGCGGCCATTCCGGGCCTGGGTGAAGGCGCGGCGCAAGGCTGCCGGAATGGCCTGGGGCACGGTGACCTGCTCGCAGGACTTGGTGATGTGCTGGAAGTTGAGCAGCGCGCTGAAGTTGGGCGGCACATTGGTCAGGTGGCGGGGGTAGCCGGCGGGCAGCACCACAATCGGCGAGGAATCGCCGTACGCCTGGGCGACGCCGCCGAAGGCGTTCTCAGTGCCGGGACCGTGCTGCATGGCGAAGACGCCAATGCGTTCCCCGGACGTGACGCGGCTGACGGCGTCGGCCATGTGCAGTCCGGTGCGCTCCTGGCGGACGATGATGGTGCGGATGTCGGCCTGGGCGGCGGCTTCGATGATCGGGTTGACCGGGTAGCCGATCAGCCACGCCACTCCTTCGCGCCGCAAAATCTCCGCGACGGCGGCGGCCACCTTCATCTCGTCTCCTCCTGGTCTATAAGAAACACCCATCGGTCGGCATGCTCAGTTCTCGGCGGCGCTTACCATCGCATCCAGGCCGTGCGGCGTCAAGCGCGCGGGAGGAGCGATTTCAACGCAGAGGGCACGGAGGGCTCAGAGACCGCAGAGAGAGAACGCGAGAAGGGAGGGTGGCGCTATAACATGGTTGGCTTCCTACCGACTACATCAGCCCTAGCAATTGCCCTCAATCTCTGCGTACTTGGTGGTGAATGAGAAACGCCACGGCGCGATGAATCGTATTGCGATGGGGGGGATGGCTCGATTTTTGGCTTTTGGCTGTCATCGTGAAGCGAGGAGAATTGACCGATGGCTCGTATGCTCACCGTGGTGGCAACGGTCGCACTTTGCCTTGGTCTGGCGGCGGGGTACTGGCTCGGTGGGCATGGTGTCGCCGTTGGGCCACGCGCCGTCGCAGCGGCGGAGCCGGACTATGGCGGCTGCCAGACGTTTTCCGCGACAGGTAAGACGGTGTGCGGCGCGTTCCTCACCTACTGGCAGACTCATGGCGGGCTGGCACAACAGGGGTTGCCACTGACCAATCCGTTCCAGGAGGTCAGCCCGGTTGATAACAACATCTACACGGTGCAGTACTTTGAGCGTGCCGTCTTTGAATGGCACCCCGAGAATACTCCACCCTATGATGTGCTGTTGAGCCTGCTCGGTCGCGAAGCCTTGCAGCGGCAGTATCCGCAGGGCACGCCGGATGGCAATAGCGCCGATATGGCAGCCGACGCGCAATACCTGTCCGGCCAGAACTTGACTGTGGTTGGCGAAACCGCCTTTGACGCAACCGGCGATGCGACGCCCGATTATTTCTTCACTTCGATCGGCCAGGGCTGTGGCAACTGCTCGGCTGAGGAGATTACCGTCTTCTCTGGACAGACGATTATCTTCGATCAGGGTGGTTTTCTGGCCCCGGTCATCACGCCGTTTGCCGATGGCCGCTCGTTCCAGGTAGACCAGAAGCGCCTGCGTCCAGGCGAGCCGCAGTGCTGCCCGACCGGCACGCAAACGCTCGTCTACGTCTGGAACGGCCACGGCTTTGACCTTGCCCACACGGAAGACCACTGAGGCGTGAGAGCGTGAGTGCGTGAGTCGTGAAAAGGTTTGTGCGGCGCGGCACCGATCTGCTGGCGCAGTGCAATACCAAAGCAACTCACGCTCTCACGTCTCACGCTCTCACGTCTGCGACCTTTTCATGCTATGCTGCGCGGCGGGACTGAGCGCCGCCGCACGGGGCGGCGGCGCGCACCAGCGAGGAGGGCGAATACGCAATGAAGCTGGTCACGATCCGCACACCGGATGGCACGCGCGCGGCCCGGCAGGAGGGCGATGAAGTCGTCGAGCTGGCGTACTCTGACGTCGGCGCGCTGCTGGCCGCCGGACCAGAGGCGCTGCAAGGCGCGGCGACGACCGCCGGGGCGCGCCGGCCGCTCGCCGATGTAGACCTCGCGCCGGTGGTGCCGCACCCACCGAAGATTCTGTGCATCGGGCAGAATTACATCAAGCACATCCAGGAGATGGGGTCTGAAGCGCCCGAATATCCTACCTTTTTCGCCAAGTACACCCGCGCGCTGATCGGCCCGCGCGACGCCATCATCCTGCCCAAAGCCTCAGCGAACGTTGACTGGGAAGTCGAGCTGGCGCTCGTGATCGGCCGGGAGACCCGCCACGCGACCGAGGCGAACGCGCTTGACGCCGTGGCGGGCTATACCATTCTCAACGATGTATCGGTGCGCGATTACCAGCACCGCACGTCGCAATGGATCCAGGGCAAGACATTTGAGAAGACGACGCCGCTGGGACCGGCGCTGGTGACGAAGGACGAGCTGGACCCCAGTGACCTGGCGCTGAGCTGCGAGGTTGACGGCCAGGAGATGCAGTCGTCGCGCACATCAGACCTGCTCTTCAGCCCGGCGCAGATCATCGCCTACATCAGCACGATCATCACGCTCGACCCAGGCGACATCATCGCGACCGGCACGCCATCGGGCGTCGGCGCGGGCCGCAAGCCGCCGGTCTTCCTCAAACCCGGCCAGACGGTGCGGACGGTGGTCGAAGGCATTGGCGAGCTGGTTAACGTCTGCCAGGCCGAAGCGTAGCGGCACATCTGCGCTCGCCAATTACGTGTCTGCAATGCTGGTCGCCGGTTAGCCGGCGACCAGCGCGCGATCACTGAACCAGGCGGCAACGCGCCGTGTGAGCTCGTCGCGCACCTGGGCATACTGCACGTAGCGGCGGCCATTCGCGCCGGACGGGTGCGGCAGGCCGATCAGGCAGCGCGCGGGATCGAGCGCGCCTTCGTCCAGCAGGAGTTGCACGGCGTCTTCGGCGCAGCGGCCGAGGGTCAGCACCAGCGCGCCGGGCACGGCGTCCAGTTCGGCGCGCATCCCCTCGCGCACATAGCGCAAGAGCAGCGGATTGCGCCGCACCGGCGGCGTATGGCCGGTCCAGTCCTTGCCCCCGACGAAGACCGGATGACGCACCGCCGCTGTCGTGTGCAGCAGGTCGTGTCGCGCGCCGTAGAGTTCGGCGCAGGTCGTGATGGCGAGCGCCCGGGCCAGCCCAATGCCATCGAGCATCTGCACCAGGAAGCGACGAATCGGTCCGGCGAAACTCGCCAGGTACTTGACCTGCTCGGCCACGTCCGTCAGCTCCGCGCCAGCCCAAAGCAGATCGCGCGCCCCGCGCAGGGCGATCTCCATCTGCCGGAAGCCCGGCGCGATACCGACCAGCACGACCTTCGCCGCCGGATTGACATAGTCGAATGGCGCATAATAGACCGCCAGCCGCCCCGACTCGTGCAATAGAAAGACTGGCGTCAGGAGCTCGGCCTTCGTCAGTTGCGCGCCCGCTGGCAATGCCGCGATGCGCGGGGTGAAGTAGGCCAGGTTGGGGGGGCCGTCGTTCATGCCGCGCCGAGACGTTCGACAACCGCCGCGCCCATCGCCTGCGTGCCGAGCGTGGGCTGGCCGGCAGCGGCGGTGTCGGCGGTGCGGAGGCCATCGTCCAGCGCGGCGGCGACCGCGCGTTCGATTGTGGCGGCTTCGCGGTCGAGACCGCAGGTCAGGCGCAGGAGCAGCGCGGCGCTGAGAATCGCGCCGAGCGGGTTGGCGCGGTCCTGGCCGGCGATGTCGGGCGCGGAACCGTGAATCGGCTCGTAGAGACCGAACTGCCGCGCAACAGTGCCGGCCCGCGTGGGTGGTTTGCCGTTGAGACTGGCCGAGGGCAGCACGCCCAGCGCGCCGGCCAGCACGCTCGCCTCGTCGGTCAGGATGTCGCCAAACATGTTCTCGGTGACAATGACGTCGAAGCGGCGCGGATTGGTGATCAGGTGCATCGCGCAGGCGTCCACCAGCACATGTTCCAGCTGCACACCGGCATATTCGGCGGCGATTTCGGTCGTCACTTCGCGCCAGAGCCGCGATGTATTGAGCACATTTGCCTTGTCCACGCTGCTGACGACGCCACGCCGCTCGCGCGCCAGCTCGAACGCCAGCCGCGCCACGCGCGCGACTTCCTCCTCGCGATAGGGGAGGGTATCCACTGCCCGCCGGCCACGCGTCGTACTCCATCGTTTTGCCGGTTTGCCGAAGTACAGCCCGCCGGTCAGTTCGCGCACGACGACCAGGTCTACACCGGCCACAATCTCTGGTCGGAGCGGTGACGCGCCCGCCAGCGCGGCGAATGGCTTCACCGGTCGCAGGTTGGCGAAGAGGCCGAGCGCCTGGCGTAGCCGCAAAAGACCCTGCTCCGGCCGGACCTTCGCTTTCGGGTCGTCCCACTTCGGCCCGCCGACCGCGCCGAGCAATACTGCATCGCTCGCGCGGCAGAGGTCAAGCGTGGCGTCGGGCAATGGATCGCCGGTCGCGTCAATCGCCGCGCCGCCGATCAGCCCTTCCTGAAACGTGAAGCACTGCCCAGTGCGTGCCGCGACCGCTTCCAGCACCCCGCGCGCCGCTTTGATGACCTCCGGACCGATGCCGTCGCCGGGCAACAACGCGATAACAAAGCCGCTCATAGATGATGTCTTATTCTCCTTGGCGGGCGGTTGAAACCGCGCCTGAATGGCCTCACGGCCACAAAGTCCACCTACGAGGACTAGGTTTCGGCTGGTGGCTGGCACACCGATTGACCCGCCCTAACCCGCGCAGGCGGGTTTCGTGGCCCCGCAGGGCCAT
>DASUBC010000718.1:0-4593 GCA_035763465.1 Thermomicrobiales bacterium | reverse complement strand
GACACCGCGCCGCAGAGTATGCTGGAGGCGATGAAGTTCACGGCGGTCGTCTCGAAAATCGTGGACCGCCGGACCGAAGTGGCGACCGCCGCCGACGTCTTCAACGCCGCAACCCTCGGCGGGGCGCGGGCGATCGGACGCGGTGACCTCGGCCGGATCGCGCCCGGCGCGAAGGCCGATCTGCTGTTCTTCGACGCCGCCAGCCTCTGGCTGACGCCGCTGCGCGATCCGGTGAAGAACATCGTCTACTCCGCGCAAGCTAACGACATCGCCGATGTGATGGTCAATGGCCGGATCATCATGCGGGACCGCCAGGTGCTCGGCGCGGACGAACGCGCGCTCGCCCGGCGTCTGCAAGCGGCCGGCGAGCGCATGTGGCCGGCGATGCAGCAGGGTGATTGGGCCGGGCGCGACGCCGATACCCTGTCCCCCCAATCCTTCCCGGCGTGGCAGGGCGAGTGACGTGACCCGGCCAGCGGAACAATTCCTGCGATTTCCTGAGCAGGTGAGCGCGCCTGTCACCAGCCGCCAGTGCGTGCGTACATGGAGGCGGAAGTGCGCGGCGGCGGTCCGCGAGAGCGCGTTATGGGAAGAATTGATGCCGGTGGCAAGTTGTTGAGAGCAGTGGAGGGACGCGCGGCTGGCCGGGCATGAATGAGATAGCCAAGACAACAATCGAGCGCCTGGTCGCGGTCCTGGTGATCGTGCTGCTGAACGGCTTTTTCGTGGCAGCCGAGTTCGCGCTGGTCAGTGTGCGGCGCACGCGCATCGCGCAGCTGGTCAGTGAGGGCAGCGGGCGGGCGAAGCGGGTACAGCGCGCGATCACCCATCTCGATGTCTACATCGCCGCGACGCAGCTCGGCGTGACGATCGCCTCCCTGCTGGCCGGCGCGGTCGGCGAGACGATGCTGACGCCGCTCTTGGAGCCGTGGCTGGGACAGGTGCTGCCGCGCGAGGGTGGGTTCATCACCGCCCACCTGGTCGCTGTGATCATCTCGTTCGCCTTCGTTACCGTCATCGCGATTGTGCTGGGCGAACTGGTGCCGAAGAATCTGGCGCTGCAACGGACTGAGCCGATGGCGCTCTGGATCGCCCTACCGCTCGACATCTTCCTGCGTATTTTCCGCCCGGTCGTGCTCTTGCTCCGCTGGCTTGGCAATCTGGTGTTGCGGCTACTCGGCTTGCAGCCTGGCCTGGAGCATAGCAGCGTCCATTCGGTCGAAGAGCTCGAATTGCTGGTGCATTCGTCGCGCGAGGCCGGCTATCTGGAAGAGCAGCAGGAACGGATGGTGGCCGGCGTCTTTGACTTCGGCGAACGCCAGGCCAGCCGGGTGATGACCCCGCGCACCGAACTCGACGCCGTGCCGGTGACGACCGGCCTGCCGGAATTAACCGCGCGGGCGGCTGATGGGCCGCACTCCCGCCTGGCTGTCTACGAAGGCGACCTCGACCATATCATCGGCGTGGTTCATGCCAAGGACGTGCTGCGTACACTGGAACGCGCGATTGATACGCCGACGAACCCTGCGCCGGAAGCGATGGCCGCGCATCCGTTCGATCTCCGTGCGATCGTGCGCGACGTGCCGTTCGTGCCCGAAAGCCTGCCGCTTGACGAGCTGATGGCCGAACTGCGGAAGCGCAAGGCGCAGGTGGCGGTGGTCGTGGACGAGTTCGGCGGCACGGCGGGTATCGTCACGCTGGAAGATTTGCTGGAAGAGATTGTCGGCGAAGTGGCCGATGAGTTTGATTCAGCACAGGAAAGTATCACGCCACAGCCCGATGGCAGTGTGCTGCTTGATGGCCTCGTTGCCATCGAGGAAGCCGACGAGCGCTTCGGCCTGGGTATCGAAGAACCGTTCTATGAGACCGTTGGCGGCTACGTATTTGGTCAGCTTGGCCGCGCGGCGGTCGTCGGTGACGAAGTGGCGACGCCGTCTGGCCGCCAGTTACGGGTGACGGAATTAGATGGCCTGCGCGTCGCGCGCGTGTTGCTGCTGCCGCCTGGCGAGAACCAGGCTGGTCAGGATGGCGCGCCTGCGGCGGCTGGCCTGGATGGGACACGCGATTGACCCAGGCAACGTCGCCAGGGAGGAAACAGATCATTGCCGACTGAACTGCTCGATTTAGCCCGCGCTGTGCTCAGTATCGTCATCATTGATCTCGTGCTCAGCGGTGATAACGCCGTCGTCATCGGCATGGCCGCGCACCGGCTGCCGTCGGCCCAGCGCCGCCGGGCGATTCTCCTGGGCGCGGGTGGCGCGATCGTCTTGCGCGTGTTCTTTACCATTCTGGCCGCGCTCTTGCTCGAAATCCCGCTCTTGCAGGGTATTGGGGGGCTGGTGCTGATCTGGATCGCGTTTAAACTGCTCCGCCAGGACGAGAGCGAACATACTGTGAGAGAAGGCGCGAGCTTACTTGACGCAGCCAAAACGATTGTGCTGGCCGATGTCGTGATGAGCCTCGACAATATTCTCGCCGTCGGCGGCGCGTCGCACGGGCAGATCGAATTGTTGCTCTTCGGGCTGATGTTGAGCATGTCGCTCATTCTGTTCGGCAGCAACCTGATCGCGATCTTGATGGGGCGGCTGCCCTGGCTCGTGTATATCGGCGCGGCGATTCTTGTTTATACCGCGACCGAGATGGTCTTCAGTGATCCGATCCTCGACCGCTTTCTTCCCGACGCCACCGCCGTGCAATGGGCGATCGTCGCTCTGCTGATTGTGGCGACGCTGGGACTGGCCTACTGGCGTAACGAGCGCCACGGCGCAGATACAACGGCGTTGTAACGAGTCGGGCAGACGGGCAGCCAAGCGCGGTGCTGACCGTAACCCACTGCCCGACCGCCCGACTGCCCGCGTGCCCGACTCGTTACAGCGTATACTTCTCGTATAGACCGTGGCCTAGCCCATGCGATTCCCAGATGAGCCACGCACGGAAAGGGCATACCACCATGAGCGAACCCCGGCGCGATGACAACCCGCCCCGGCCGCCAGCGGCAACTCCCGCGTCGAACGCCCGCGACAATGGTCGCCCACGCCCGCCCGGACCCGAACAGCGGCGCGGCGCCACCGCGACCAGCGGCGGTTCCGATGGCCCAAAGCCACCCACGCTCGGCGATACCCTGCGCTCTCCCCGATTCTGGATCATTCTGATCATCGTCGCCGTATTGAACTGGCTGGTCGTGCCGCTGCTCTTTCCGACCAATAACGACCGGCTGACAATCTCGTACTCGTTCTTCAAGGATCAGGTCTCCGCGAAGAACGTCACCGAAATCACCAGTCAGGGCAGCACTATTCAGGGCAATTTCAAGAATGCGGTGACTGATCCGGCGCAGCAAAACGCCAAGAACCCGCAGACGTACACCAAATTCTCGACGCAACTTCCCTCGTTCGCGAACGATCAAACGCTTGAACCATTTCTCGAACAAAATGGTGTGCAGATCACCGCTAAGCCGCTGGAGGAGCAGCGCTCGCTGCTGGTGACGGCGCTGCTCTATTTCGGACCAACGATTCTGCTGATCGCTGGCTTCATCTGGCTGACCCGCCGCGCGGCGGCAAGCGCCGGTGGCAGTGGCGGCATCTTCGGTATGGGGCGCAGCCGGGCGCGCCGGTATGACGTGACGACCGATACCGCGCGTATCACCTTCGACGACGTCGCGGGGATTGATGAAGTCGAGAATGAGCTGGTCGAGATCGTTGATTACTTGAAGAACCCGACCAAATACTCACGCCTCGGCGGCACGATGCCGAAAGGCGTGCTGCTGATCGGCCCGCCCGGCACCGGCAAGACGTTGCTGGCTCGCGCGGTGGCCGGTGAGGCGAACGTACCCTTCTTCTCGATGTCCGGCTCCGAGTTCATCGAGATGATCGTCGGTGTCGGCGCCTCGCGCGTGCGCGATCTGTTCGACCAGGCGAAGAAAGCCGCCCCGGCGATCATCTTCGTGGACGAGCTGGACGCGATTGGCCGCAAGCGCGGCGCGGGCAACGTCATGGGCGGCAACGACGAGCGCGAGCAGACGCTCAACCAGTTGCTGGTCGAGATGGACGGCTTCGACTCGCGGCAGGCGGTCATCGTCCTGGCGGCGACGAACCGCGCCGATGTGCTCGACCCGGCGCTGCTGCGCCCCGGCCGCTTCGACCGCCGTGTGACTATCCAGCCGCCCGATCGCGTCGGGCGCTACGAAATCCTGAAGGTGCATACGCGCGGCGTGCCGCTCTCGCCAAACCTCGATCTGAAAGAAGTCGCGGCGGAGACGCCCGGCCTGGTCGGCGCGGACCTCCGCAATCTGGTCAACGAGGCGGCATTGCTCGCCGCGCGCAAAGGGCGCAATGACGTCGGGCCGGACGATTTTTCCGAGGCGCTGGAGAAGATCGCGCTCGGCGCGGAACGGCGTCTGACGCTGGCGCCGGAGGAGCGGCGGCGGGTGGCCTATCACGAATCGGGTCACGCGCTGCTCGGCCTCTTGCAGCCGGAAGGCGACCCGGTGCGGCGCGTGACGGTCGTGCCGCGCGGGCAGGCGCTCGGCGTGACACTGTCAGTGCCGGAGGACGACCGCTACAACTACAGCGAAGCCTACCTGCGCGCCCGGATCGT
>DASUBC010000717.1:0-3565 GCA_035763465.1 Thermomicrobiales bacterium | reverse complement strand
GGCGAGGAGGCGAAGGGCATCTGGAAGTTGCTCGCGGGGCTGATCGGTGCGCTGAACCTGACGATCGTGATAACCTGGCTCATCACGCGGTTCGTCACGACCCGCCAGGCGGACGGCTCAGTGCAATTCGTGATCCCCTCTTTCAAAGGCGCCGCCGTCATTTTCGGCACGCCGACGACGAACAGCGTGCTGGCCTCGTGGCCGGGCTTGATCGGCCTCTTGCTGGTTATCATTCTGCTCGTCTTCATCCTCACGCGCACCGGCCGCGTGTGGCGGTGACGATTGCGGATTGTGGATTAGGGCTGGTCAGCCGGTAGCCTATGGAGGAACCCAATTGCCAACAATGGGAAATCCACAATCCGCAGTCCACAATCCGCAATTGCCCGCTCCCGGTGCGCACATCCACATCATCGGGATCGGCGGCATTGGGACGAGTGGGCTGGCGCGGGTGTTGCAGCGCTGGGGCTACCGGGTGTCGGGCAGCGACGCGGTGGCGTCGGACGTGACGGCGGCGCTGGCGGCCGAGGACATCGCGGTGACGATCGGCCACCGGGCGGATGCGGTCGCGGGCGCGGACCTTGTTGTATATAGCGCGGCGGTGCGCGACGAGAACCCCGAACTGGCGGCGGCGCGGGCGGCCGGCACGCCGGTGACGAAACGCGCCGTGCTGCTGGGCATGATCGCCAACGCGCGCGACGGGCTGGCGGTCGCGGGCACGCACGGCAAGTCCACCACGAGCGCCATGCTCGCCAAGATTTGCGTGGACGCCGGGCGCGACCCCAGTTTTTTCGTCGGCGCGGTGCTGCAAGATTTCGGGACGAACGCGCGGCCGGGCGACGGCGAGCTCGTCGTCGTCGAGGCCGACGAGTACGACCGCTCTTTTTTGCAACTCTCGCCGCGCGTCGCCATCGTCACGACGGTCGAGCACGACCACCCTGACATCTACCCCACCTACCAAGACGTGCAAGCCGCCTTCCTGGCGTTTCTCGCGCAGGTGCGGCCCGGCGGCGCCATCCTCTATTCCGCCGACGATCCCGGCGCGGTCGCACTGGTCGGCCAGGTTGCGCCCGCGCCCGGCGTGACTATCATTGGCTATGGCCGCGCGGCGGAGGCGGCGTGGCGCATCGTGCCGGACGGCGCGGGTGGCGAGACGGTCTTGCGCGACAGCGTGCCGGTCGCGACACTGACGCTGACGGCGCCGGGCGAGCACATTCGCCGGAACGCGCTGGCGGCGCTGGCTGCGGCGGCGGCGGTCGGCATCGCGCCGGCGGTGGCGGCAGTGTCGCTGGCGGGGTTCAGCGGTACCGGACGGCGCTTCGAGCGCAAGGGCGAGGCGCGCGGCATTACGGTGGTGGACGATTACGCGCATCACCCGACTGAGATCGCGGTCAACCTGCGCGCCGCGCGCGAGCACTTTTCGGGGCGACCGGTCTGGGCGGTCTTTCAGCCGCACACCTACTCGCGGACACAGCTACTGCTGCGCGAGTTCGCCGAGGCGCTGGCTTTGGCTGACCGGGTGGTGCTCCTCGACATCTACGCTGCGCGTGAGCGTGATACGCTTGGCGTATCGGCTGATGATCTCGCGGCGCTGCTGCCGGACCCAGCGCGCGTGCTGCGGGCGCAAGGTCCGGCTGAGGCGACCGCGCTGCTGCTCGACCGCTGGCGCGCGGGCGACCTGCCCGCCGGCGCGGTGGTGCTGACGCTCGGCGCGGGCGACGTGACGAAGATTGGCGACGCATTGCTGGAAGGACTTCGTGAGCAAGGTTGATACGCGGACACTGGCGGACGACGACGCGGTAGATAGCGCCTGGCGGCCGGTGTCCGAGGCCGACCCGCCGCCCGATCTGCCGATCGCGCGCGGCGAGCCGGTCGCGCGCCACACGAGTTTCCGGGTCGGCGGCCCGGCCGATTACCTGGCCCGCCCCGCCGATGTGGAGGGTTTGCGCCGCGCGGTCGCCTGGGCGCGCGAGAACGACCTGCCCGTAACTATTATCGGCGGCGGCAGCAACCTGATTTGCAGCGATCGTGGCGTGCGTGGGCTGGCGCTCGCTTATCGCGCCGAGCGCGTGCCGCTGGAAATCACGGAGCAGGGCGAGTTCGTGCGCGTGACCGCGCCCGCCCAGCGGATGCTCTCGAACGTCGCGCGCTACTGCTGCGAGCAGGGCTGGGCCGGGCTGGACTGGGCGGTGGGACTGCCTGGCACGGTCGGCGGCGCAGTGGCGAACAATGCCGGCGCGCACGGTGCCGAGATGATCGATCATCTGGAGGCGGTCACCGTTGTCGGGCCAGACGGGACGCTCGCCACGCACGAACGCGCCTGGCTCCAGGCGCGTTACCGGCACACTATTCTCCGCTCGGGCGATCCCGCCGAGCGGCCGGCGGGCACAGTGATCGTCGCCGCGGCGCTCCGCCTGCCGCGCGGCGACCGCGAACACCTGCTGGCGCTGGCCGCCGAACACGCGGCCTGGCGCAAGGAACACCAGCCCCGCAAGCCCTGCGCCGGGTCCATCTTCAAGAACCCGCCTGGCACCTGGGCAGGTCTGCTCGTCGAGGAAGCCGGATTGAAGGGCTATCAGGTTGGCGGCGCGCAAATCTCCGAGCTGCACGGCAACTTCATCGTCAATGTCGGTGGCGCGACCGGCGCCGACGTGCTGGCGCTGATCCGGCATGTGCAGCAAGTCGTCCAGGCGACGCATGGCATCGCGCTGGAGACCGAAGTCGAATTCATTGGCGACTGGACGAATGAGGAAAAACGGTGAACCGCCAAGACGCCAAGATAAAGAGAAATATGAAATTCACTTGGCGTCTTGGCGGTTCTACCGTAATCTGGTGAGATAATGGGACAGCAACGCAAGGTCCGGGTGGCGGTGATCTTTGGGGGACGGTCGGGTGAGCACGATGTCTCGCTCCGGTCGGCGCGGGCGGTGATGGAGGCGCTCGACCCCAATCGCTACGAAGTTGTGCCGATCGGTATCACGCGCGAAGGGCGCTGGCTGCATGGCGACGACCCACTCCGGCGCCTGGAGACCGGCTCGCAGCTGGCCCGGCTGGAAGGCCGGGCTGGGTCTACGGCGAGCACTGATGGGGCAGGCAACGAACTGATTATCGCCGGAACGGCGATGCCGCCGGTCTTTGCCAGCGCGACCCCCGGCGCGATTGACGTCGTATTTCCCGTGCTGCATGGCCCCCATGGCGAGGACGGTACGGTGCAGGGGATGCTCGAGCTGGCCGATGTGCCCTATGTTGGCGCGGGTGTCCTGGCCTCGTCCGTCGCGATGGATAAGGCAATGACCAAGGTAGTGCTGACTCAGGCTGGCATCCCGCAGGCGCCGTGGGTGCTGGTAGCGCGCCGCGACTGGCGGCGCGATCCTGGGGCGATCACTGAACAGATCGTCGCCGAAATCGGTTTCCCCTGCTTTATCAAGCCGGCCAATATGGGGTCGAGCGTCGGGGTGTCGAAGGCGCATCAGCTGGCTGAACTCGCTGCCGCGCTCGACCTCGCCGCGCGCTACGACCGCAAGCTCGTCGTCGAAAAGGCGATCGTCGGGAAGGAACTGGAGATCAG
>DASUBC010000716.1:0-2220 GCA_035763465.1 Thermomicrobiales bacterium | reverse complement strand
ACCGCCGCCGCGACGTGCGCGTCCTCGTCGTTCATCAGCGTCAGAATATCGGCCGTCGGCAGGCGATCAAGCCGCGCCGAGCGGGGATTGGCCTGCTCGGTGATCGGCAGCGCGTTGGTGTCAGGCATTGCTCGTTCCTCGCTGGGTTACAGGTCACAGGTCCGCAGGTCGCAAGTCTCTCACCATGGGCACTACGCTTGTAGGTGAGCACCACCTTGTCACAAGCGACCTGAGACCTGCCGACCTGTGACCTGCGACCATCGTCATCGCCACAGCCGGAAGTTGCGCCCTGGCGCGATTGCGCCGAGCACGGCGGCTTCGCTGGCGCCGGTCGTCGCGGGTAGCGTGCCGGGGCGGCCCTGGGCCGTCTCGTAGGCCAGGACGGCGAAGGCGATCGCTTCCTTGGCGTCGCTGGGCAGACCGCGTTCGTCCACGACGCCGATGGGTATGGGCGCGAGCTCCGTCGCGAGCAGCCGGTGCAGGGTCGGGTTGCGCGCGCCGCCGCCACAGAGTAGTACGGCGTCGAGCGACGTCACCGGCAGCACGAAACGCCGGTAGGCATCGGCGATCGAGCGCGCGGTAAGGGCAGTGGCGGTGGCGAGAATATCGGCGTCGGACAGGCCGAGCGACGTCGCCTTCACATGGAACTCGGCAGCGTAGGTCGTGCCGAACTCCTCGCGGCCGGTGCTCTTGGGCGGCCGGCGCACGAAGTAGGGGTCTTCCAGCGCGTCGTCCAGCAGCGCGCGGGCGGGCGTGCCTCGCGCCGCCAGCGCGCCGTCCACGTCATACTGTAACTGGCCGCCCGACACACGCGCGGCGAGCGCGTCAATCAGCATGTTGCCGGGGCCAGTGTCGAACGCGAAGACGCCCGCCGCGCCCTGTCCACGCTGAATCAGCGTCACGTTGCCGATGCCGCCGATGTTCTGCACCGCCAGCGTCTCCGCGTCGCCGAGCAGCAGATAATCCACGTAGGGCACCAGGGGCGCGCCTTCGCCGCCACGCGCCAGGTCGGCCACGCGGAAGTCGTAGACCGTGGTGATGCCGGTGCGCGCGGCGATGATTGCGCCGGAGCCAATCTGCACGGTCACCGGCACGGCGGGCAGGTCATCAGTGCTTGCGGGCGGATGCGGCGCGTGGTAGATGGTCTGGCCATGCGACCCGATCAGGTCAACCTGCTCCGGCGTCAGCCCGGCTGCGCTGATGAGCGCCAGCGCCGCGCCGGCAAAGGCTTCGCCGAGGACGACATCGAGCCGCGCGACCGCCGTAACCGGGGCGGGATTCGGTGGGAAGAGGTCGAAGATCGCCCGGCGCACCGCCGGTGCGAAGGGCGTTTCCGCCGTCGCCAGCACCTCGACGTGGCGGCGCCGGCCGTCAGCGGTGGGGCGGATACGAACGAGCGCCGCGTCAATCGCGTCCACCGAAGTGCCGGACATCAGGCCAACGACTACGTTGCTCTCGTCGCTCACGCGCGGCCATCCTCCGTGTTTGCGCCAACCACTTGCGCGATGACGTCCTGATAGCCGCGCGCCGCGCAGTCAAGGCTGTGCTCGCGCGCGACGAACGCGCGGCCCGCCGCGCCGATCCGGTCGGCCCAGCCCGGCTCACGGGCGGCGCGCAGCATGGCGCACGCCAGCGCGTCTTCTTCGCTAGCGCCAACCGGCACGGTGATGCACGCGTCGTCCGGCGTCTCGGTGAACGACCCGGCGGCGCTGACGATGGTCGCCCGGCCAGCGGCCAGCATCCGCAACAGGCTGCCCGACGTCTCGCCACCGGTGGGCCAGCGGAGGTTGACGCAGAGATCGGCCGCGACAAGCACGCGCTCGAATATTGCAGCGTCTACCCAGCCGAGTTGTCGCACCACGGGAGCGAGACCCTGCGCCGCGATAAAACCGGCAGGATCGTAGTGCCGCGACCCCGCGCCGGCAATGACGAAGACCGCCTCGCGCAGCCCGAACAGCGCGCGGGCGAACGCGCCGAGTGCAACTTCCAGCCGCTTCTCCGGAATCAGCGCGCCCACCGCCGCGACGACCAGCGCGTCTTGCGGTAAGCCGAGCGCGGCCCGCGCCGCCGCACGATTGCCGGGCGGCAACAACGGCACACCGTGCGGCACAACCGTGACCGGCGCATCTGGGCAGTAGCGCCGAAGGAGCTCGCTGGCGAAGCGATTATGGACGATCACCGCCCGGCTCTGTTCGACGGCCGTCTCGCAGAGCGGGAACG
>DASUBC010000715.1:0-2322 GCA_035763465.1 Thermomicrobiales bacterium | reverse complement strand
CCGCACGACCTGTACTCCTTCTTCGGCCTGCTGGCGCTCTTTGGCGCGGCGATGAGTCTCGGCCCGGCGCTGTATGCCCAGCATATTGACCGCGCGCACGCGATCACGCGCCTGATGCCTTACCGTCTCGTCTTCAACCTCGTCCCTGGCTTCGACGCGATGCGCGCCCCGGAGCGTTTCGGCAATGTCTGGCTGCTCGGGCTGGGCGGCGCGGTGGCCTTCGGCGCGGCAGCGTTGCTGGCGGCGCTCAACGACCGGCGCTGGCGCTGGTCCCGGCTCGCGGTCGCGGCGCGCGTGGCGCTGGCGGCGCTGCTTGTCGCTATTGTCGGGGCGGAGTACCTGCACGCGCCGGTGCATCCGGCCCAGGTGCCGGCCGCGCCGCCCGTCTATGGCTGGCTGGCGGCGCAGGCGCCCGGCCCGGCGATCGAACTGCCGATGGACATTCCGGCGAACGAACTGAACCGCGAGCAACTGCGGCAATACTGGTCAATGCCCGGCTGGCACCCGCGTGTCAACGGCAGTAGCGACATCGCGCCGCGCGCCTACGCCGCGCTGCGGCAGGACATGGCGCGCTTCCCCGACGACCGCACGCTGATCACCCTGCAAGGGCTGGGCGTCCGCTACGTGATTGTCCATCGCGCGCAGTACCCGGCCTCCACCTGGCCGGCCATCGCCGCGCGCCTGGCCGCCTACCATGTGACGCTCGTGCCGCGCGGCACGTTCGGCGACGACCTGGCCTATGAACTCCAACCCGACCCGCGCTTCGCCGCGCTACGCCGCGCGCTACCCAATGGTGCAGCGGTTCTGCTGTCCAGCAACGACCCGATCAAGAGCGACACCTACATGGCGATGCTCGGCTGGCAGTTGCACGACCACCCGCTGGTTACCTGGATTGTCCCGACCTTCGGCCTGCGCTACGCCCGCCCCAACCCCGACCACCTACCGCCCTATGTGATTTGCTTCCAGGGCGAATCGCCCACCTTCTACGGCTACCCCGCCAACCTGCCCGTCGTCTATGAAGACAATCTGGTGCGCGTCTATCGCAACACGAAGCCGCCTTCCTCGCCGGCACGCTGACGCATGGCCTCCCGCTTTGTTGCCCAGGAGGAATAGCGGTGCGAAACGTGAGGCGCGAGCACAAAATGCCCAAAATACCCAAAACCCCTCTCCCGTCGCCACGGGAGAGGGGACCGGCGAGCGTCAGCGAGCCAGGGGTGAGGGCTGCCGCATCAGCACCTGTCGCAGCGCGGTCAGCACCTGCTCGGCTTCGCCCGGTTCCAACGTCTGTGGATTGAGCGCGATCGCGTCGTCGCCGACGGACGCGACGGCGATGCGCGGGTCTTGTGCCCACAGCGCCGCCACCACGTCGTCGCGCGTCAGTGGGCAAGGCGGGCCGATGTGGATGATCGCCCGGCTGTGCGGCTGCCCTGCTTCACTCGGGTAGCCCCGCTCGGCGCGCACGCCGGGGATGTCGGCCAGGCCGGCCAGCCACATTTGCACAGTCACCTCGTAATCGGCCAGCACAGTCGCCTCGTCCCGGCCCAGCGACCACTCGACGGCGGCGAGCAGGCCGAGCATTTCTTCTTTGCCAACCTTCATTGGCCGGCCCAGGCTGTGATTCGGGCTGGCGTTGGGACGGCAGGCGGCGATGATGTCGGCGCGGCCCAGCACCAGGCCGCTCGACTGCGGGCCGCGCAAGCCCTTGCCACCGCTGAAAATCGCGATGTCCGCGCCGAGGTCACGCGTGAAGTGCCAGAGGTTGCTGACGGGCGGAATCTGCGCCGCCGCGTCCACCAGCACCGGCACACCGCGCGCGTGCGCGATGCGGATGACGTCCGGCAACGGCGCCGCGCACCTGGCGTAATGCGCGCCCGCGAAGTACAGGACGCAGGCGGTGTGCGGCCCGATCGCCGCTTCCAGTTCCTCGGGCTGCGTGCCCTCCTTCGTGCCAATCTCGACCATCCGCGCGCCGGTCTGCCGCGCGGCGTGATCGTAGCCGTTGCGCTGCCCGCGGTGGACGACCACTTCGTTCTTGTCACCGGGGTTTTCCGGCAGGGCAGCGACTTTCGCCGGGTCACCGCCGGTGAGGCAGGCGGAGACGGCGACAGCGATACCCGCCGCCGCGCCGGACGAGATGTAGCAGGCGTCGTTGTGCGTGAGTTCGGCGATACGCTCGCCGATGCGCTGCTGCAACTCGGGCAGGTCAATGAACGCGCTCGCCCCCTCCTGCATCGCCGCGAGGACGGGCGGCGGCATCAGCGAACCGCCCAGCCGGGTCAGCGTCGCCGAGGCGTTGATCACCCGGCGCACGCCCAGGTCGTC
>DASUBC010000714.1:0-2008 GCA_035763465.1 Thermomicrobiales bacterium | reverse complement strand
TGCCGGACGCTGCGCCGGGAATCGGCTATTCCGATTCTCATGCTCACGGCGCGGGGACAAGAGCTGGACCGGGTAATGGGCCTGGAACTCGGGGCCGACGACTATATCGTCAAGCCCTTCAGCTTTCGGGAGCTGCTGGCGCGGGTGCGCGCAGCCCTGCGGCGCCGGCAGCTCGACCGAGACGAGCAGCTCGCGCCGGGTGACCAATTATGCAGCGGTGAACTGGTGCTCGACCGGCGATCCCGGCGCGTGTGGCGAGGCGAGCGGCCCGTCGAATTGACGCACCGGGAATATGAACTGCTCCTGGCTCTGATGGAGCGCCAGGGGCAGGCGCTGTCCCGGCAGGACCTACTGGACCAGGCGTGGGGCGAGCAGTGGGTGGGCGATCCCCGGACGCTGGATGTCCACGTCCACTGGTTGCGGGAGAAACTTGACGGTGATCCGCTGGCGCCAGAGTATATTCAGACGGTGCGGGGATATGGCTATCGCTTTGTGGACACAGCCACGCCCAACGCTACCGCGCTCGTTCCCCACGAGACTGCAAGACTTGCTCCTGCTCAGTCACCTGACCCTGGTGGTGTTGAGTCTGGGCGGTCTCGGCCTGTGGACCGGCTGGCGCCTGCAAGTAACCACTGAGGCGCAGGCCGAGCGCCAGTTGCGCCAGCAAACGGCCCTGATCGCCGTCGCGTTCCGCGATCCATTGGCCCAGTCGGGTCCGGACGAAGCAGACCTGGCGAACGAGGCGCGGGAATACGCAGCGAGCACCGGCCTTCGTGTCACGGTGCTCGATACGCAGCTGCGCGTGCTCGCCAGCTCAGACGAGCAGGCCACCCGCTCCGTGACCGCGCTGGAACCGGAAGTGCTGGCCGTCCAGAGGGGGCAGACACGCCTGGCGCGCCGCCTCACCGGCCCGCGCGGCGAAGAACGGCTCTTCGTCGCCGCGCCGGTACGCAACCAGACCCAGGTGCTTGGCTACGTGCAATGCTCGGCGCCGACCGCGCCGATCCGCGCCGCGATCACGCGGCACTGGTTCGGCCTGCTCGCCGTCGAGGTCATCCTTCTGGTCGCCGCCGTGGTCGTGAGTGTCGCGCTCGCCCGGCGGATCGCCGCGCCGGTGCTGCGCCTGACGATGAGTACCAGGGCGATCGCCGCCGGCCATGTCGAACAGCGGGTCATTCCCGCCGGCCCCGACGAGGTCCGGCGGCTGGGCCAGGCATTCAACGGCATGGCCGCACAGATCCAGGCGGCGCTCGCCCGCCAGCAAACCTTCGTGGCCGACGCCGCCCACGAGCTCCGCTCACCGCTGGCGGGAATCCGGCTGCGGCTGGAACTCCTCCAGACCGAGCCGCGCGACGACGCGCTGGCCCGGCGCTATCTCGACCAGATAGAGCGCGAAGTGGACCAGTTAAGGCGGCTGGTTGACGACCTCCTGACACTCAGCGCGCTGGACGACGAGCGGCGTCATGCCCGAAGCACGGTGGACCTGGCGCCGCTACTCTACGATCTGGCCGACGATGTCTACCCGCTCGCTCATGCGGCTGGCCTCAACCTGCGTCTGGCCGTTCCCGCTCATCTCCCGCCCCTCGCTGGCGATCCCGCGCAACTGCGAATCGTTGCCCGCAACCTCCTCGACAACGCGATCAAGTACTCGCCGGCGGGTGGCGCAATTACGCTGAGCGCCGGAGCCACCGGCGAGATGGTGTGGCTGGTCGTCGCCGACACGGGCGCTGGCATTCCGGCGGAGTCACTACCACATCTCTTCGAGCGGTTCTATCGCGTGGACAAGGCCCGCGCACGCCACCAGGGCGGTGTCGGCCTGGGCCTGGCGCTAGTGCAGGCAATCGTCCAGGCCCACGGCGGGTCGGTGGCGGTAGAGAGCGCGCCGGGCGCCGGCAGCGCCTTCACCGTGCGCCTGCCTGTCGCTCCCATGAGCGACGCCATAACCGTGACAGCTAGCCAGCGTGACCGGGCCGGAGCAGGTCAACGCGCGCTTTCCCGGCGCTTCACA
>DASUBC010000713.1:0-4792 GCA_035763465.1 Thermomicrobiales bacterium | reverse complement strand
TGCCCGCCCGACAATTCGCGCGCCGGCCGTTCCCAGCTCTCTTCGGGGAGGCCGAGGCCCATGAGCGCCTCTTCGACGCGGTGCTGGTAATCGTAGCCGCCGAGCCGGCTGAACTCCTCCTCCACCGCCCCCCAGCGTTCGTAGACGGCCGGGTCGTCCAGGCGCTCGGCCAGTTCCGCCAGTTCGCGTTCGAGCGCCAGCAGTGGGCCGATGCCGCTGACGACTTCTTCCCAGACGGTGCCGGCGCCGGCGCGCTCCTCCTGCTGGAGGACGATCAGCGTTGTCCCGTCGTCGCGCGTCACCCGGCCGGCGTCAGGTTCCTGTGTGCCGGCCAGGATGTTGAGCAGGGTCGTCTTCCCCGCGCCGTTGGGACCAACCAGGGCCACGCGGTCCTCGGGCCGGACGGTCAGGGAAACATTCTGAAAGAGCGTCTCGCCGCCACGAACGGCGGACAATGCGTGAGCGCGCAGCATGATACTCCTCCTGGTGCAGCCAGGGGCGCGTGCTCGTTCCCCGCCGCGTAGCCATCCGCCCGAGTGCGGACTTTACCATCTAGCACTGAGGAAATGAAAGGATTGCGTGGGCCAGACGATTGCGAAGAATCAGCCGCATACGCGGCCAGCGAAGAGATACCCTATCGATTTCCCAGTACACAAGTATACCACAGCGAATGCCTGGAGAGGCGGGCGATTACGAGTTCACAGTCGTGAGAGCGTGAGTGCGTGAGCAGGTTTGGGCCAGCCCGGCACTCGTCTGTCAGCGCAAGGCCATGCCCAAATCTCACGACTCACGACTCACGCTCTCACGACTGTAACAGTCGTCGCGCGCCGCTCTGACTACACCGGCATCGTTCGCCCCGCCAGCCGGCGTAGCTCATCCATGAATTCGCCTGTGCGGGGAGTCGAACTCGACATCCGCGCGCCCAGCTCGTAGAGCTCGCGCCAGTCACCAGGGCGCATCGTGCTGTAGAAGATGACGCCGTGTGCCCGGCACGCATCGCGGACGGCCCGCTGGGCCTCCTGCATCGCCGGACCATAGGGCGGGTCGTGGGCGAAGTCGGGGTTGGCCTGGTAGCCCGGCTGGATGTACTCCGGCGCCAGCGACATGCCCATGTCGCCCGGTCCCCATTCGGCGAAGGCGATGCCTGGCGCCGCCAGCAACGCATCGCGGTTCGCGAGCGACCGCTTGTTCTCGACTTTCAGCCCCAGCAGCAGTTCTCCCTCTGGATTCAACGGCCAGGGGTCCGCCTTTGCCAGATACTCCGTCACCGGCAGCCCCCAGATTTCGGCGGCGGATTGCTGGCCGCCGCCACCGCGCCGGCCCTCGTCACGCTCGGCCGCCCCGCGCGTGTTGAAGGGGTAGCGGACGGTGCTGACGAACGCCGTCACAGCCTCCGGCGCTTCGGCGTGGCACAACAGCAGGCCATGCACGCCGGCGGCCAGCAGGTGATTGATCTGCCAGGCATTGGCCCGGATCGCCTCGGCGCTGGTCCCCAGCACCGGCAATGTCGGCACGACCGGCGGCGTCCGGTGGCCGGTGCGGGTAGGCCCGCCCGCGACCAGCCCCTGCATAAACGCGCGCAGGCCGACGACGTCGAAGGGATGGTGCTCGAAGTCAATGATGAAGAAATCGGCGCGCGTCTGGGCGGCGGCGACCCCGGCCTCGTACGTGAGCGCCGGAGCGCCCGTGGCGAACACCGGCTGATCCTGTTCGAGCAATTCGATGACTCGATTCACGCGCGGCATCGTGCGTCCTCCTTGCGAAGTCGGGCAGTCGGACGGTCGGGCAGTGGGTTCTCCTCAGCACTGTGCTTATCTGCTGTCGCCGTGCTGATGGATCGTGCGCGATAACCAGATCACCACCCGCTTGCAATCAGCACTGTGCTTATCTGCTGTCGCCGTGCTGATGGGGTATACCCCGGATTTCAATCCGGGGTGCCCTCATCGGCGCCGCGCCCGCGCCCGCCACGTCATCACCTCCATGCCACCGCGCCGACGATAACTCACTGCCCGCCTGCCCGCCTGTCCGACTTCGTCCCTCAGTCCCACGAGCGCTTGAGCGCGTCGTGGACCGTCACTTCCAGCGCTGGCCCGAGACGCTCGATTGTCAGTCGCACCTGATCGCCATCTTTGATGGGCGCCAGCCCCGCATGGTGCACACCTGTCGCCACCACATCCCCCGGTTCGAGCGCGATCACCTTCGTAATCTCCGCCAGTAGCTCCGGCACGCGCCGCGCCATATCGCCGGTGGAGTAGGTGTGCCGTGGCGCGCCGTTGACGGCGAGCGCCACCTGAAGCGCCTGTGGATCGGGCACCTCGTCGGCGGTGACCAGCGCCGGCCCCAGCGGGGCGAAGGTGTGCCAGCTCTTCCCCAGGAAGAAGCCGCCGGGCAGGCCGCGCGCGGAGACGTCAATGAACGGCGTGTAGCCGAAGACATACTCCAGCGCCGTCTCCGGCGCGAGGTGCGCCGCGCGCTTGCCGATGACGAGCGCCAGCTCCGGTTCGAAATGGAAGACCGTAGCCGGCGTGTCGGGCAACTCCACGGTGTCGCCCGTGCCGATAATGGAGTTTGGTGATTTCAGGAAGGCGTTAAATGGCCCCGCTTCTGGCCGATTCGGCTCCAGGTAGTTGACCGCCGCGCAGACCAGTTGCCCCGGTTTCGGCACGGACGGCCGTAGGCGCACGCTGTCCAGCGGCGTCCCACCCTGGCTGGCGGCATCGCGGAGAGCGGCTGCTTGCGCCGGCCAGTTCGCAATCAGCGCCGCCAGCCGCGCCTGCGGCGCGCTCCTACTCTCGCCCACGCGGTCCGTAATATCTACCACGCGCTCGCCCACGATGACACCAAGCCGGAAATCGTCAAAATGTACGAATTGCATGGCGCCACTCCTCTCTGGTTCCCAATCCGCCGGCTGATTGTAGACGTCGCGGCCAGTTTCGTCATCTTCGTTGCTGCGGCCGAGGCCATAGCCTGGCGAGCAGGGCCGCCACTATTAATCCGGGGTGGCCCTCAGCGGCGCCGCGCCTTCCGCCAGCCCCCACGCCTGGCACATAGGCGCGGGGAGGCGCGGGCTGCCCCACCGCCACCCGCCCCGTAAGTCCAATGATTTGTTGCCGTCAGAGACTATTGCAGGATTCTCCGCCTGGCTACATCCCCCTGCCAGGGGTTTTTGTGCATTTTGAGCATTTTGTGCAGAGGGTCCAGGGCCGTCCCCTCATCACCCATCACTCGTAGCGCAGTACCTCCGGTCGCGCCTCCCGCCCACTACGGGTCAGTGCCGTGCCGCCCGCAATGGTGGTCGCGACATCGTTGCCGGCGACGTCGCGTCGCACCAGCGCCAGCCAGCCATCGGTCTCGTAGCCCGCGAAACGCATAGGCTCGCCCTCCTCGCGCCAGCGATAGCAGACCAGGTCGCTGCGGCCGTCCGCGTGGCGCAGTTCGTAGGCCAGCGCGTCGCCACGCGCCTGTAATCGCCGGGTCGTGACACCGGCATTGACGCCGGTGGCGTAAGGGCAGAGCGCCAGGCCCATGCGGAACGGCAGGCGTGTGCGCTTACTGAGGATCACGCACGGCGCGGGAATATTCTCCCGGTCGAGCGAGACCCAGCCCTGCACGGGGTCGTGCTGGCCGCAGACGATGCGCGCGTTCAGCCCGCGCCCCTGGCCGAGCGGGATCAGTTCCAGGTTCGGCTTGTTCTGCCGATAGGTCCGCACCCGGCCGCTCGCCGGATCGAGTTGCAGGCGCATCGGCATAAAGTGGAAGAGCGATTCAATCAGGTGGCGTTCCTCATCCCCCTCTTCCGCGCGCACTTCATCGAAGAGCAGCCAGTAGTCAGGGCGCACGAAGATGAACGCCCGTTCGTGGACGAATTGCCCCGCCAGTTCGCGATAGCCGGCCGTGTAGCGCGCCCGCGCGACGTCCGCGCCCGCGCCAGTGGCCCAGAAGATTTCGTCGCGCACGCTCCGCACATGCTGCGCCTGCGTCTCGTTTGTCCGGCGTGCCTGCGAGCGGCCGTCGAGCATGATCGTGTTGTGCGCGGTGGTGTCGCGCTGGTGATACGTCCACTGCTCCAGCATGTAACTGCTGATGGCTGGGTCGCAGAGAAAGAGCGTATTGTCGGCGGCGATCTCGAAGCCCAGTGCGTCCTCGTGCTGGTGCGCCGCGCCGAAGGGCGCCGCGTCGAAGAGCGCCCAGCGCGCGCCAGCATCCCAGCTACTGCGCGTCACCAGCAACCCGGCGTCCACGAAGCCATGCGAAGTTTCCGTGGGCTGTGTGCCAGTCGCGCCGCGCGAGCCGAACCAGGCCATGGTTTGATCGTTGAACAAACGCGCGCCCCACTGCACAAAGTCCTGCTGGAAGCCATACACGCTGCCCGAATCGTTGTGCGAGGGGCTGCTGCCGTCCGGGCGGGCGAGCCGCCAGATGTAATCGAACATGCCGCGCAGCCGCTCGGCGTAAATCGGTGGCAGTTCGATACCGTTCAACTGCGCCAGCTCGTAGGCGCAGGCGAAGCCCTGGCCGCACATCGCGTGGTAGCCCGCCGACAATTCCCACTGCACACCATCCGGGTAGACCTGGGTGGTGATTTCGGCGGTCAGCCGGGCGTAGCCCTCGCGCCGCCACTCGGCCGCGCGCCGGTACTCGGGGAAGAGGCCGCCGATGCTGGCGACGACCTGCGATTCGACCACCAGCCAGTTGTTATGCCGGGTCACGCCGAACTCCATCAGGTGCTCGGCGTGCTCGTAGAACGACTTCACCATGTCCACCAGGAGCGTATCGGTGAGGTGCGGCGAGT
>DASUBC010000712.1:0-7370 GCA_035763465.1 Thermomicrobiales bacterium | reverse complement strand
ACGCGCGGCAGGTTGTCGGCCTCGGAAGGGAAGCCGGCGGCGTCCTCGAACTCCGGCATGGTTAAAAAGCGGCCGTCAAGCGCGAAGCGGCGTCCGTGATAGCGGCAGCGCAACACCTGCGCGCGCCCTTCGCCCTCGACCAGCAGATTGCCGCGATGGGTGCAAACATTGGAGAGGCAGTGCAATTCGTCGCCGCTGTCGCGCGTCAGCAGCAATGGCTCGTCAACGAAGCCCTCCAGCATCGTCCAGGGCCAGAGCGTGCCGGGCGCCTTTAGCCGGTCGGTATCGGTAACGAACTGCCAGGTACGCGCGAAGACACGATCGCGGGCCAGCGCGAAGTACGCCGGGTCGGCATAGACCGCCGACGGCAGCGTAGCGGCCCGCCGAATATCGGCGTCAATCGGCGGCAACCTGTCAGCCATACGCCATCCCCCTACGACTGCTCGCTCGCAGCCCGCACGGTACAGGCAATCCGCAGCATCGTCAACCCGGTTTCAACGCAGAGGACGCAGAGACCACAGAGGGAAACGAGAAAGAGCGGTGACGTTTATAGTGTTATCGGCTTCTGTCTGACCATGCGGGTACCAGTACTCTCAATCAATCTCTGCGCCCTCTGCGCTCTCTGCGTGCTCTGCGTTGAAATCCTGGGTTGACAGCGGCGGAGAGTGCGCGACAATCGTGCCTTACAATGCAGCCGGGGTTGAGCAGGAGGAGCGATGAAGACGATTGATTTCCGCAGCGATACTGTCACGCTGCCGTCGCCGGAGATGCGCGAGGCGATGCATACGGCGGCGCTGGGCGACGATGTCTACGGCGAAGACCCGACGATCAATGCGTTCGAGGCGCGGGCGGCGGCGCTGCTGGGCAAAGAGGCGGCGGTCTACGTGCCGAGCGGCACGATGGGCAACCTGATCGCGACAATGACCTACACCCGGCCGGGGGACGAGGTTATCTGCGGCCGGATGATGCACACCTTCCGCGCGGAGGGCGGCGGCGCGGCGCGGCTCGCCGGTGTTTCGTCCTGGACGGTGCCGCAGGACCACGCGACGGTCAACCCCGCCGACGTCGCGGCGGGGATACATCCCGACGACCCGCACTACCCGCGCACCGCGCTGGTGTGGGTCGAGCAGCCGCACAATGGCTGGGTGATGCCGTTGGACAACCTGGCGGCGGTGGCGGCGGTGGCGCGCGAGCACAGTCTACCAGTCCATATGGACGGCGCGCGCATCTTCAACGCCGCGACGGCGCTGGGCGTGCCGGCCAGCGACATCGCGCGGCATGTGGACAGCGTGATGTTCTGCATCTCGAAGGGGTTGTCCGCGCCGGTTGGTTCGGTGCTGGTCGGCTCCGCCGACTTCATCAAACGGGCGCGACGCAACCGCAAGGTGCTAGGCGGCGCGATGCGGCAGGCGGGCGTCATCGCGGCGGCCGGCCTCTACGCGCTCGACCACATGATTGACCGGCTGGCGGAGGACCACGCCAACGCGCGGCAGCTGGCCGCCGGCCTGCGCGACCTCGGCTGGCGGACCGACCGCGAGACGCCGGAAACGAACATCTTCTTCGTGGAAGCGCCGGCCGGCCTGGCCCCGCGCGAAGCGTCGGCCGCGCTGCGCGAGCAGGACATCCTGGTCTCCTCGCCCTACACCGGCCCCATGCGCCTGGTGACGCACTACGGCATTGACGACGCGGACATCACGCGGGCGCTCGACGCCTTCGCCGCCATCACCGAAGGCGCGACGGCCGCGCGCCATTGACCTATGATCTGCGACCTTTGACCTTCGACTAATGATGCGGAGGGAGCGATGAGCGCCGAACTCGAACTCGCGACCCACGATACTCTCTGGCGCCCGTTCACCCAGCATGCGCTGCGACAGCCGCCGATGGTGCTGGCAGAAGGGCGCGGCTGCACGGTGACTGACGCCGAGGGCAACGAATACCTCGACGCGATGGCGGGCCTGTGGTGCGTCAACGTTGGGTATGGGCAGGAGCGGCTGGTGGAGGCGGCGGCGCGGCAGATGCGCCAGCTGCCCTACACGTCGCTGAGCCGGCCCGCGCCGGTCGCGCTCGAACTGGCCGAGCGCCTGGCGGGATTGCTGCCGGGCGACATCAACCATGTGCAATTCCTCAACAGCGGCTCGGAGGCGGTGGAGGCGGCGCTGAAGATCGCGCGGCAGTGCCAGCGCCAGCGTTTCCCACGCGAGAACCGGCACAAGATCATCGCGCGCTACCGGGGCTACCACGGCTGGACGATGGGCGCGCTCAGCGCGACCGGCCAGTATGTCCGCAAGACGCACTTCGAACCACTGGTCGCCGGCTTCATCCATGTGCGCCCGCCCGATACCTTCCGCCTCTTCGCCGGCCTATCGCCGAGCGAGACGGCGCGGCAACTGGCGCGGGAACTCGAAGACGTAATCGAATTCGAGGGGCCGGAGACAGTGACGGCCTTCATCGGTGAGCCGATCATCGGCGGTGGCGGTATCATCGCGCCGCCGGACGAGTACTGGCCGGCGATTCGCCAAATCTGCGACAAGTACAACGTGCTGCTGATTCAGGACGAGGTCATCACCGGCTTCGGGCGCACCGGTAAGTGGTTCGGCTGTGAGAACTGGAGCGTCGTGCCGGACATCATGACGATGGCGAAGGGTATCAGCAGCGGCTACCTGCCGCTGGCCGCGACGGCGGCGACCGACATGGTCTTCGACGCGTTCAAGGGCGACCCCGCCGACAACGTGCAGTTCAACCAGGTGAGCACCTATGGCGGGCACCCGGTCGCCTGTGCGGTTGGTCTGGAGAACCTGAGTATCATCGAAGAACAGGGTTTGGTGGCAAACTCCGCGCGGCTGGGCGAGCGGTTGCAGGCGGGGCTGCGCGAACTGCAAGCGCAGCACCCCATCGTCGGCGACGTGCGTGGCAAGGGGTTGCTCTGCGGCGTGGAACTGGCCGTGCCGGGCACGACCGACCCTCTGCCGGCCGCGCAGGTCAACCAGGTGATCGCCGAAGCGCAGAAGCGCGGCGTGCTGGTCGGCAAGAACACCTCCACAGTGAAGCGACTGGAGTGCGTCATCACCCTCGCGCCACCGCTCGTCGCGACCGACGCCGACATCGAGCGGATCGTGGACGTGCTGGACGCGGCGCTGGGGACGGTGAAGGCGTGACGGCCCTCACCCCGCCGCCTGCGGGCGGCACCCCTCTCCCGTATCACGGGAGAGGGAGAACCATGATCCTATCGTAGCGAGTTCCCCCTCGCCTGCAAGGCGGGAGAGGGGGCCAGGGGGTGAGGGCCGCGCGACTTTGCCCATTGCCATTCCTCGGCTACAATGCGCCCTGGCGGCCTGAGACCGGGGACTGGACTGTCTGGTGATGAGTGTCCGGGAAGAGAGAAGGAGCAGGCATGGTTCAGACAGCAGCAATCGGCACGCGCACACCGCGCCGGGATGGTCCGGAGAAACTGACCGGGCAGGCGCGGTACGCGGGCGACATCAACATTCCTGGGGCGTTGCACGCGCGGCTGGTGGTCAGCCCCTACGCGGCGGCGCGCATTACGCGAATTGACACCGAGCGGGCAAAAGAAATGCCGGGCGTCGTCGGTGTCTACACCGCCGCCGACCTCTCGCTGAAAGGGATGGAGTCCGGCGCGCGCCGGCTCAATTTCCTGGCGCGCGATCAGGTGCTCTTCACCGGGCAGCCGGTCGCGGTGGCGGTGGCGGAGACGATCGAGCAGGCGGCCGACGCGGCGGCGGCGGTCGAGGTCGAGTACGAAGCGGGCGAAGCGGTCGTTGACCCGATCTTCGGGATGAGCGGCAAGGCGCCGACCGTGCGTCAGGTCAAGGCGGCGGGCGCCGAAGAAGAGGCGATGCACGCGGCGGTCGTCAGCGGCGTGGAGGAAGAGAAGGAAGACCTGCCCGAGAACGTCACCGGCAGTATGCACTTCGCGCGCGGTGACGTGGAGCAGGGCTTCAAGGACGCCGACGTGGTGGTCGAGGGTACCTACACCGTGGACTACGTCCACCAGGGCTACCTGGAGACGCAGACCTGCGCCGTCGTGCCGGATCTGGTCACAGGCGGCTGCACGGTTTACACCAGCACGCAGGCGTACTTTTACACGCGCGACGAGGTCGCGGCAGCGCTCGGCGTGGACGCGAACCAGGTGCGCGTGGTCCCGGTCACCATTGGCGGCGGTTTCGGCGCGAAGTACGTGCTGATCGAGCCGTTCGTCGCCTCGCTCGCGGCCAAGACCGGCCGGGCGGTGCGCTTCGCCTACACCCGCTCGGAGGACTTGCAGGCGGCGAATCCTTCACCGCTGACCATCTTCGAGGTCAAGGCGGGCGCCAAGAAGGACGGCTCGCTGACGGCGCTGAAGTCGCGCGTCATCTTCGACACCGGCGCATACTCCGGGTCGGCGCTGGCGATCGGCTGCCTGCTGGTCGGCGGCTACTACAAGTTCCCTAACCTCGACATTCGCGGCTACGAGGTCATGACGAACAAGCCGGGCGTCGGCGCATACCGCGCGCCGGGCGCGCCGCAGGCGAGCTTCGCGATTGAGTCCGCGATGGACGAACTGGCGGAGAAGCTGGGCGCCGACCCGCTTGACTTCCGCATCCAGAACGCCATTGACGAAGGCGACCTCTGGCCGGACGGCCAACCGTGGCCGGTTGTCGGACTGAAGGCGTGCCTGGAGCAACTGAAGAATCACCCGATGTGGCAGAACCGGCACAAGCTCGGCCCGAACGAGGGCGTCGGCGTCGGCGCAGGCGGCTGGCCGGGCGGCAAGGGTCCGGCGGCGGCGGCCTGCCGCATGGACCCCGGCGGCACGCTGACGATCACGACCGGCGTGGCCGACCTAACCGGCCAGTCCTCGACCTTCGCGCTGATCGCGGCGGAGGCGTTCGGTATTGACCCGTCGAAGGTGCGCGTCGTCTTTGGCGATACTGAGTCGGCGCCGCACTCGCCGGGTAGCGGCGGCAGCCAGATTACCTACACGGTCGGCAAAGCGGTGCTGGAAGCAGCGCTGGAAGCCAAGCGGCAGGTGATGGCGATCGTCGCGCAGCAACTCGAAGCCAACGTGGAAGACCTGGAAATTGCGGAAGGCGAGGTGCGCGTTAAGGGTTCGCCCGACAGCAAGGTCACGCTGGCGGACGTCTTCAAACTGAGCACGAGCCGGTACGAGCCGATCTACGCGCGCGGCGCGAGCGCGCAGAAGATCATCGCGCCGGGCTTCGCGACCCACATGGCGCATGTGCGCGTTGACCCCGACACCGGCGAAGTGGCGGTGCTCGGCTACGTCGCGGCGCAGGATGTCGGCCACGCGCTCAACCCGCCGCTGGTGGAAGGACAGATGCTCGGTGGCATCGTGCAAGGTCTCGGCTTCGCGCTCTTCGAGCAACTCTTGCACGACGAGAACGGCCAGCTCTTGACCGGCAGCCTGATGGACTATGCCATGCCGAAGTCTGACCAGGTGCCTGACATCGAGACGATTATCGTCGAAGTGCCGACGGAGGATGGTCCGTTCGGCGCGCGGATCGTCGGCGAACCGCCGATCATCCCCGGCGCGGCGACGATCGGCAACGCGATCAAGGCCGCGACTGGCAAGCGCCTCGACCATGCCCCGATGACCGCCCCGCGCGTCATCGCGGCGCTGGCGGGCTAGGAACCGATCAGCAGACGGCGCCCGCGCGTGGATGTGCTACGCGCGGGCGCCGTGTTTTGTGCTGATGATCAGCGAGACATTGGCGTATGGAAGATTGGCGGCGCGACCGTATCGCCTCTGCCGAGCACGGCGAGAATCCAACCGTGCTGCTGCGACTGCCCAGTGGCTTCGCGGTGATGGGCGATACGCAGTTCCTTCCTGGCTACTGCCTGCTGCTCGCCATGCCGCGCGTGCCGGACCTCCATGCGCTGGCCCTGTCGGAGCGTATCGCCTTCCTACGCGACATGAGCCTGCTCGGCGAGGCCGTGCAGCGCGTCTGCCAGCCCAGCGGATCAACTACGAAATCTTTGGCAATACTGATCCGTTCCTCCATGCTCATGTGCTCCCGCGCTATGCGTGGGAACCGGCTGACTATCTCGTTCAGCCGGTATCACACTACCCGCGCGAGCTACGGCTTGCCCGCGAACACCAGTTCTCCACCGCAGCGCATGGTGAGTTGCAGGACCGGATTGGGACAGTGTTGCGGGACTTGGTGGAGGCCGGCGGTTGAAATCGCGCCTGAAGGCAGCGGCCACAAAGTCCGGCCTGCGCCGGACTAGGTTTGCTACTCGCTTTGTGGAAAACCACCACGGTTGATGACGAACCTAACCCGCGTAGGCGGGTTTCGTGGCCCCGTGAGGGGCCTTCTGGCGCGGTTTCAACCGCCGGCTGCCCGCCGCGCCAACTGTGTTCGCGCTTCGGCAAACACTTCGGCTGCTGGACGAGTGGCAAGCCTGCCTGAAACAATCTCTTCGTGGCGGCGTTCTGCCTCTTCTCACCACGCCGCTGCGATTTCTTCGTCCTCGTCCAAACTTGCGATGAGGAGTTCGGCGAATCTGGCCCGTTGCGTAGCGGGAAGTTGCAATATTGCTTCTTCCAGTTCTTCGCTATCCATCCGCTTATCCCTCATGTCATGCTGCCAGGGCGGTTGGCGGTTTGACCACCAGTCTCCTACTCCCGTCGCCGCTCGATGCCGGCGTCTGCGAAGGCTTTGGCGAGCACGGCGTAGGATTGCGTGGCGGCAGCCAGCGGGTCGTAGTTGGGCCGCTTTTGCACCATAACGCTGATTTCGACCGCGATATAGCCGTCGTAGCCGGCCTGTGCCATGCCCTTCAGGTAGCTGACGTAGTCCATGTCGCCTTCACCGGGAATGAGAAACTCGTGGTGCGGGTAGATGCCGCGCTCGTCTTTGACGTGCGTATGCTTGCTGTGCGGTGCGAGCTCGGCGATGACCGACTGCATCGGCAGGCCCTGGACGTTGAAGTGGCTGATGTCGAAGTGGATGGAGAAGGCGGGTGAGTTGACCTGTTCGATGAGCCAGAGCGCCTGCTCGGGCAGGTACAGCGCCCCACCGACGTGCGGCTCCATGCCGACGATGACGCCGCGCCGGGCGGCGTACGCGGCCAGTTCGCCGTAGATACCGGCCAGTTCGTGCTTGACCGTCTCCCAGTCTGCCGACCGCCCGGCTGAGACCGTGCTGACGGTGAGGCATTCGCCGGGGTGCTGCAACTCGGCGGCGAGGTCGAGATAACTCTTGAAGCGTTCGCGGCTCCTGGCGCGCTCGACCTGGTCACCGTCCAGCAAGTGCGTGGCGCCCGACAGTCCACAGAGCGCCAGGTGATGGTCGTCGTAGAGCTTGCGGATGTGGCGGCGCGCGGCGGCATCCAGGTTGGCCGCGTCGGTC
>DASUBC010000711.1:0-4356 GCA_035763465.1 Thermomicrobiales bacterium | reverse complement strand
CGGAACAGCAATTGACCAATCGCGACCTCATGGTGCGCCGGAAGCTGATTCACAAGGAGACGCTGCTGATCAGCCGCGAGCGGGTCGCGCACGAGACCGGCTTCCACGAAACAGTCACGGTGCGGAATTTCAATCCCTTCGCGGTGGACATCGAAATTGTCGCCCGCTTCTGCGCCGATTTCGCTGACATCTTCGAGGTGCGCGGGATTGGCCGCGAGCGGCGCGGTCGTCAGCGCGCGCCGGTGGTGAGAGACAACAGTGTTACTCTCCGATACGACGGACTCGACAAGCGGCAATACCTGACTACGCTGGAATTCGCGCCGTCGCCGACACGCCTGTCGCCGTCAATGATGACCTATCGCGCCACGGTCAATGCCTTCGACCAGACCGCCTTCTCCGTGCGGATCAGCGCCCACGTCACGGCGGATGCCAGCGGTGATGGGCGTGCGACGGCCCCGGCCCCGCCCACGCTGGCGCGCATCGCCCAGGCCCGGCAATCTTATGCCGACTGGCTGGAGCAGACGACACAGGTCACGACGGACAACGAGCTGTTCAACGCGGCCATCGCGCGCTCGCTGGCCGATCTGCGGCTGCTGGTCAACCGGCTCGGCGACAACTGGTACTTCGCCGCCGGCATCCCGTGGTTCGCGACGCTCTTCGGCCGCGATAGTTTAGTCACCGGTTTGCAGACGCTCGCCTGGAATCCCGACCTGGCGGCCGGCATTCTGCGCTTGCTGGCGCGCTACCAGGGCACTGAGAACAACGACTGGCGCGACGAAGAACCGGGCAAGATTCTCCACGAGCTCCGCACCGGCGAACTGGCGCAGACCGGACAGATACCGCACACGCCCTACTACGGCTCGATTGACTCGACACCGCTCTTTCTGATGCTCGTGGCGGCCTACTTCGACTGGACCGGCGACGAACGCCTGATCCTCGACATTCTACCGAACATTGACGCGGCGCTGCATTGGTGCTGGCAATACGGCGATCTCGACGGCGACGGCTACATCGAATATACCCGGCGGTCGAGCAAGGGGCTGGCGAACCAGGGCTGGAAGGACTCCGGCGAGGGCATCATGTTCCGCGATGACCGGATGCCGGAGCCACCGCTCGCGCTGGTCGAGGTACAGGGATATCTCTATGCCGCCTATCAGGGCATCGCGCGCGTCTTCCAGGCGCTGGGCGGCGAGCGCGCGGCAGAGGCTGCCCGGCTCGTGGCCCGCGCGGCGGCGTTACAGACAAGTTTCAACCGCGACTTCTGGATGGCGGACGACCAGTATTTCGCGCTGGGTCTCGACGGCGCCAAGCAGCAGATTGACGCGATCGCGTCGAATCCGGGCCAGGCGTTGTGGACAGGAATTGTTGACGATATCTACGCGCCAATGGTGAGCAAACGCCTCCTCGACGAGCGCCTCTTCTCCGGCTGGGGTATCCGCACGCTGGCGCGCGACAATGCTGCTTACAATCCGCTGGGCTACCACCTTGGCACCGTCTGGCCGCACGACAACGCACTCATCACCGCCGGCCTGCTGCGCTATGGCTTCACGACCGCAGCCAACCGGGTGCTGACCGCGCTGTATGAGGCGGCGCTCCAATTTCCTTATTACCGGCTGCCCGAACTCTTCTGCGGTATTCCGCGCACCGATTATGGCGTGCCGGTGGGCTACCCAGTGGCGTGCTCGCCCCAAGCCTGGGCGGCGGGCACGCTGCCGTTTATGCTCGGCGAGGCGCTGCGCCTGGAACCCGCCGAGGGCGGCCGGGTCTTGACGATCGCGCGGCCGATCCTGCCGGCCTGGCTGGGCACGGTCACGCTGCACGGTCTCCGCGTCGGCAAGGCGCGCCTCGACCTCACGTTTACGCGCACCGCCGGTCCCGAAGCACCGGCGGCCATCGCGGTCACGCGGCAGGAGGGCGAACTGGACGTGCGGATTCACGCGCCGGTCAGTCACTGAAACCGGCGCGACGCTATGCTGGCGTCGCGCCGGCAGGAGCCGCCCATATCTCGTCTCGCGTCATGCGGCCGGCAGCCGCGCCGTGGTCAGGCGCGGCTGAAGATGAGGCAAACCGGCGAAGGTGACTGCACAACCCGGCCGGTTGGCGTCAATTGACCGGTCTCCGGATTGACGCTGAACACCACGATATTGTCGCTGCCCTGGTTGGCTGCGAGCAGCCAGGCGCCGGTCGGATCAATGGCGAAATGGCGCGGCGTGTGGCCTTGCGTCGAGACATGCCCGGCGGCAGTCAGGTAACCGGTCGCGGCGTCAATCGCGAAGATCGCGATGCTGTCGTGGCCCCGGTTGGAGGCGTAGAGAAACTTCCCGTTCGCGTGTACCTCGATGCGGGCGCAGGTCGTGTCGCCCGTGAAACCTGCGGGCAGCGTCGAGATGGTTTGCACCGGGTCAAGCGTGCCGCGCTGCTGATCGTAGGCGTAGGTGGTGACAGTCGAATCAATCTCATTGAGGACTGAGACGTAGTTCGCGCCGGCTTGAAATGCGATCTGGCGCGGCCCCGCGCCGGGATTCGCCTGGCCGTATCCCACCTGCGGCGCGAGTTTGCCCGCTGAACGATCGAGCTGGTAGACGAGGACTTTGTCGAGACCGAGGTCGGCCGCCAGGATATAGCGCCCGGCCGGGTCGGACGTAATCATGTGCGCGTGCGGCCCCGCCTGACGCTGTGGGTTGACGCTGCTGCCGGTGTGCTGCACGACGTCGGTCGCCGCACCCAGCCGGCCGTCCGGCCCGATCGGGTGGACGGCGAGGCTGCCGCTGGTGTAATTCGCGGAGAGCAGGTAGCGCCCGGTCGGGTCAACGCTGAGATGGCACGGCGCCGCGCCGCCCGTTGGCTGCGAGTTGAGCAGCGTCAGGTCGCCGGTCGCGGCGTCGCGCGCGTAGGCGCTAACGCCACCTTCGTTGATCTCGTCAACCGTGAAGAGATACCGCTCGGCGGCATCGAAAGCCTGGAATGATGGGTTGGAAGTCGCGGCGACGAGTCGCCCATCGGTCAGCGCGCCGGTCGCCGCATCGAAGCGGAAACTGGAGATGCCCTCGGCGCGCCCTTGCGGCGAGGTATAGGCGCCGACGTAGACAAATTGTGGCTGGTTGCTGGACGACATCTCTCTTTCCCTCCTCAGCCGCTCGCCGCGCTAGCGCACCTCATTGCCACTGGCGCGGCGGATCACACGGCGGTCATCGCCGCCGGGGAGACCGATACCACGTTGGCCGCGCAAGAGCAAGTCACGCCGCCAGCCTCACGGACGCAGTGTCGCCGTCAGACGCAGCGGGTTGAGCAGGAGATCGAAGGCATCGCCAATGCTCAGGGCGACGACGTCGGCCGCGCGCAGGGCCGCGCTCGCCGTGCCTTCCGGTCCGAGCACCACGATCCCGAGCGCCGCCACCGCGAGCATCCCCACATCGTTCATGCCGTTGCCGATCGCCGCGACGCGCGCCGCGCCCAGTTGCTCGACATAGCGCCGTTTTTCCGCACCGATCGCGCTCGCACGAAGAACTGTGCCCTTGATCCCCAGCGTGGCGGCCAACGCCGTCAGCCGGCCGCGCGTATCGGCGGTCAGCAGTTCGACCGTCACGAGCTCGCGCAGAGCGGCGATCTGTTCCGCGACGCCCGGCAAGAGTTCGCCATCCAGCGTCAGCGTACCATTGACGTCGAAGACGACGTGTTCCAGGCGCAGCGGCGCGCCACCAGGCAGGTCAACAGTAATCACCCGCAACTGCTCCATTCACGATTCTGACAGGCCAGCGTAGCGGCGCGCGACGCACGGATAGTAGCGTGAGCACGCAACCAGCGCCAGCGATGCGGGGAGGATGCGGACGGCCGGCGTCACGATTCGCGCGCGGCGCCGGCCAGCGCGGCGTCAACCAGCGCCTCCGGATCGGGCTGCTCGGCCGGCAGGCGGCGGAGGTGCGCCAGGAACTCGACATTGCCCGCCGGCCCGCGCAGTGGCGACGCGACCAGGCCGGCGACGGCGAAGCCCTGCGCGCAGGCGTCCGCGATGAAGCGCATGAGGACGGCGCGGTGGGTCGTCGGATCGCGCACGACACCGCCCTTGCCGACTTGCTCGCGGCCAGCCTCGAACTGCGGCTTGACGAGTGCCACCGCCCCACCGTCTGGCGTCAGAAGCCGGTGAATCACGGGCAGAATCAGCGCCAGCGAGATAAAGGAGAGGTCGGCGACGACCAGGCTCACCGGTTCCGGCAACGCTTCCAGGTAACGCGCGTTCTGGCGTTCAATAACGACGACCCGGTCGTCCTGGCGCAAGCGCCAGTGAAGTTGCCCCCGCCCGACATCCACCGCGTAGACACGCGCCGCGCCGGCTTGCAGCAGGCAATCGGTGAAGCC
>DASUBC010000710.1:0-3717 GCA_035763465.1 Thermomicrobiales bacterium | reverse complement strand
GTCGCGCGAATCGTGCCGCGCGGAATACCGAGCTCGTCCTGCGCCACGCGGAAGATGTCGTTCCAGAGCCGCGCCTCGCGATGGCTCTCCATCTTGGGCAGATAGAAGTAGGGGCCGGAGCCGCGCGCCAGCAGTTCCTTCGCGTTGTGGAAAAAGTAGAGGCCGAAGTCAAAGATGCTGGCGGAAATCTTGTCGCCGTCCACCAGCACATGCTTTTCGGCCAGGTGCCAGCCGCGTGGACGGACCAGCAGCACGGCGGTCTGGTCGTTCAGGCGGTACTGCCGGCCATCGGGATTGGCGAACGAGATGGTGCGCCGGACGGCGTCGCGCAGGTTGCGCTGCCCCTCAATGATGTTGTCCCAGGAGGGGGACAGCGCGTCTTCCAGGTCGGACATGAAGATGTTCGCGCCGGAATTGAGCGCGTTGATCATCATCTTGCGCTCGGACGGGCCGGTGATCTCGACGCGGCGGTTTTGCAGATCGGGCGGGCAGGGCGCCACCGACCAATCACCCTCGCGCACGGCGCGTGTCTCGGAGAGGAAATCGGGCTGCTCGCCGGCATCGAGGCGTTGCTGCCGCTCGTCGCGTGCGCGTAGCAGAGCCTCGCGCGTGGGATTGAAGGCGCGATGCAGGCGCGCGACGAACGCGAGCGCCTCCGACGTAAGAATCTCCGCGAATTCAGGCGAGACCGGGCCAAGAACCTCTACTCCCTGCACAGCTGGCTCCATCTTCCCCCCTCAGATTACGATGATTTACCGCCGAGCACACAGAGACCGCAAAGAGGGAACGATTTAACCACGGAGAACACAGTGGATACAGAGAGGAACGAGAGAAAGAACCATAGAACTTCTCCCATCGTTCTCGGCGGTCTCTGCGATCTCTGCGGTTCAATCCGTTCCTCGTTGTAGTGAATCGTCGCTGCCCTGCAAGCCTCTCAATCAGACGCCGGGGGCACTATACCACGCTTGCGGTCGCGGCCCAGCAGGCGCGCAGTTGGGCGAGCGTCAGCTGGCCCGGCGCGGAGCCTTGCCCGGCGCCGGCGGCGGCAAAGGTCAGCGCCGAGCCGGCGCGATGCCCCAGCACCCGCGTCAGCACGCCCTGTGCCCCCATGCCCATCACGGCGATGGGGATGGGCACATTGCCGAGCGCGCCGGTACTGACTGCGTGACAGAAGGTGAGCAGGCGGATGGCGTCGGCATCGTCGCGCGGCATTATGGCCAGTTTGCCGGCGGCGGCCCCGGCTACGGCCATCGCCTCCAGATGGCCTAGTAGCACTGCGTCGGGCGGCGTCGCCGTGAAATCGTGAAAGGACATGAGGACCGGCACGCCATGTTCCCGCGCCGCTGCCAGCAGTGTGGCGCGCGGCTCTGGCGGCGTGCCGAGTTCGATGTCTACTACGGCGGGCACGCGGCTAGTGATCGCGGTCGCGATTAACTGCACACGGGTGGCTTCGTCCTGTGGTCGCGCGCCGCCCTCCGCAGCCGTGCGATTGGTAAAGATTAGCGGCAGACCGATGGCGGCCAGGTCGGTCAAGAGCGTTTGGAGAATCGGGGGTGTCAGATCGGTGAGATAGTCGGCGCGCAGTTCCAGCGCGTCGGGAGCCAGCGCCGCTGCTTCGCGCGCCAGCGCCAGCGCCAGCGCCGGAGTCGTCGCGACGATGGGCAGGCAGGTGAGCGGCCGGTCGCGCCCGAACCACTTCGCGCCGACCGGGAAGCCGGACCGTTCGTCCGCGCAACTGTCCGGGCGTTCGAGTAGCGCGATGGCGTGGGCAATTTCTTCGGCGATCTGGTCGGGCGAGAGCGTATCGGTGTGGACAGTCCAGTGCGCGTGGGCGTAGACCGGCTGGCGGGCGTCCTTGAGCGCGCGAATCCGACCGAGCTGGTCGGCATCATCAAGGAGCGGGCGCACCGCGCGCGCCGTGCCAGCCTGGCGGTGGGCGCTCACGCGCTGGTAAATCGTCTCCGGCCGCGCTTCCAGGCAGATCACCCAGCCGGTCGCGAACATCAGGTCGCGATTTTCCGCCGCCAGCACCGCGCCGCCGCCGGTCGCGACGATCGGCGCCGTGGCAGATTCTTCGGCGACGAGCGCGCGGAGCGCCGCCGTCTCATACCGGCGGAAGGCCGACTCGCCGTCCTCGGTGAAGATGGCGGGAATCGGCCGCCCAACGCGAGCGACGATGGCGTCGTCGAGATCGCGCAACGGCCGATTGAGACGGGCAGCCAGCGCCTCGCCAACCGACGACTTGCCGGTGCCGCTAAAGCCGGTCAGGTAGATGATTCGCATGTTCTACGTCGCCAACTCCTCCGCAACATTCGCGGTCATAGGCAAACCAGGCGGCGCGCGTCAGACGACAGTATACCCTCCGAGGACGAGTTTTGAGGCGGTAGATGGTAGTGGCTTATCCCGAGCACCGTGCTGGTAGACCGACACTGCCTCATGGCGAGGAACTACCGCTTACCGCCTTCTACCTCAAAACTCGTCCTTTCCTGGTATAGTTACGCCAGTGGTCCGACCACTCGTTCCGCGATGTGGCTCGCACAGTCTGGGCAAGTGAAAGCGCAGGTGTACGACAGGGATGCAGGGAATTGATCTGTTCGTGCTGGGGCTGTTCGGCGCAGCGGTGCTGGCGGGGTTGCTGGGATCGCTGGTTGGCCTCGGCGGGGGGATGCTCATCGTCCCGCTGCTCACCATCGGCTTCGGCCTCGATATTCGCCTGGCGATCGGCGCCAGCATCGTCTCGGTCATCGCCACGTCCTCCGGTGCGGCGGCGGCCTATGTGCGCGACCACCTCACCAACGTCCGCGTCGGCATGTTGCTCGAACTGGCGACGTCCTTTGGCGCGATCACCGGCGCGTTCGTCGCGGTCTATCTCAATCCGCGCCTCCTCTTTTTCCTGTTCGGCTTTATCATTCTCTTCTCCATTCTGCCGACCGTGAAGAAACTGGGCGAGGATGTGCCGGCCGGCGTCACCGACGACGCGTTGTCGGCGCGGCTGCGCCTGGCGAGTTACTACCCCGACCGCAAGAGCCAGTCGCTCATCCACTACCAGGTGACGCGCGTGCCGCTCGGTTTCGGCATGATGTACGTCGCGGGGGTGGTCTCGGGGCTGCTGGGCATCGGTTCCGGCGCATTGAAAGTGCTGGCGATGGATACGGCGATGCGCCTCCCACTGAAGGTTTCTAGCGCCACCAGCAACTTCATGATCGGCGTGACGGCGGCGGCCAGCGCCGGCATCTACTTCTGGCGTGGCGACGTGGTGCCCCTGATTGCGGCGCCGATCGCGCTGGGGGTGCTGGCCGGGGCGACGCTGGGCGCGAAGTTGCTGGTCCATTTCCAGAACAAGACCGTGCGACTGATCTTCCTGCCGGTGCTGGGGCTGGTCGCGATCGAGATGTTGCTGCGCGGCCTGGGGATGGGGTGAGATGAGCGAGCGCGAGCGCGTGCGGTTGGCCGCGACAGCCGCGACGCCGGCAGAGCATGCCGCGCCGGGCGGTCACCCGATGGAACTCTGGATCAGCTACGTGCTGCGGATCGGCGTCCTGACCGCCGCCGCCATCGTGCTGCTTGGCTTGGCACTCTTCCTGGTGCGCGGCGCGGGCGCGAGCGGCCCCCAGTCGCTCGACGACATGCTCGGTCATGGCGGGCACACCATCGCCGTGACGCCCGGCGCGATTGTCCACAACGTCGTGCGGGGCGACGCCATCGCAATCATGCAAC
>DASUBC010000709.1:0-3520 GCA_035763465.1 Thermomicrobiales bacterium | reverse complement strand
ACCTGGCGCGTCTCCGTGCGCGTTTGATACTTGGCGTCCTGGTAGTTGACGGCCAACGCGACGCTGGCGTCCACCGGCTGGTGGTCAGGCGTCTCGGTTGTGACGAGCAGCGCCAGCGGCAGTCCAGGCTTGAAACTGGCCGTCTCCGGCACGACACGCACGCCGACCGGGCTGGCGACGATGGTGACGAGTGTGCTGTTCTGCTCCTCGTATCCTGTCCCTTCCTCGCGCACCGTCACGTCGAGGCGCACGCCGCCACCGCCGCCGTTCGCCGGCGTGCCGGTGACGTAGCGCACGGCGGGCAGCTCGAACGAAAAGGAGCCGTCGAGCGGCTTGGTGATGCGCGCGTACTCCTGCCAGGTGCCGACGTAACGCTGGGCGACGATTTCCACTTCGCCTTTGACCGGCTTGCCGAAACTGTACTCCGCGCTGACCGTGCCGGTGAGTGTCTCACTCGCCAGCGCCCACTCCTTCGGCAGCGTCACGGTCACGTCGTACTTTGGCAGCACATACTTCTCGACACGCACATCGCGCTGCGCGGTCTGCTTGCCGCCGGCCATCGTCGCGCTGAGTTTCCAGACGCCGAGATTCGGTTCGTCCGACAGCGGCAGGTCGAACGACGCCATGCCGAAGTCGTCAGCCGTGACCGTCTTCTTGAAGACCTTGATCCCCTTCGCGTCGAGCGCCGCCACCGTCGCGTCGCCGCTCACGGGCCGCAGCGCCGCGTCAAGCGCGAGCAGGCGGATGCGCATCGTCTGGCCCGGCTTGTAGATCGGCTTGTCGGTTTCGAGGAAGAGGATCGCGTTGTCCTCGACCGTGATCGCGCCGGTGTCGCTGAACCCCTTGCCGCTGATCTTCAGCTGGTAGTCGCCCGCCGCCAGTTTCGGCACGCTCAGCGCCACGCTGCCGCGGCCTGGCACCCAGTCAGCCGCCTGGGCCACCGCTTTGCCGTCTTTCAGCAGCGCGACCGTGACCGTACTGTTGGCCGGCTTGTCGCCCTTGAAGAGCGCCAGCGAGATTGCCTCGGCCTGGCCCGCGCGGAAGGTGCGCGGCGCGACGGCCAGGTAGCCGTCCGCCGCCTGGTCTACACGCGGCGCCGCCGTCATCGTGGGACTGCTCTGCCCATTCACCGTCGCCGTTACCTCCGGTGTCCCCGGCCCCGCCTGCGGATCATCGTCAGCGCCGAACTGGCGCGCGAGCGCCAGGCCGCCCCCCGCCGCCAGAATCAAGGCCGCGCCCGAGCCAGTGAGAAAAGTGCGCCGGGACATGCGTGCGCCATTTGCTGCATTCTCCGTGCCAGCCATGATCGCCCTCCCTGCAACGTCTGCTGCAATGTATGCCGGCGGTCACTTCGGACCACGCCAGCGCGCTTGTCGTGCGTCTGGGGAGAGCAATGCGCGAGGGTAGGGAAAAGTTCTTGCTATATTGTCCAGGGGCATGAACGGAAACCTGAGAACCAGCTGAGGCGAATGGGTCAGGGCAGCGCCGGCACAACGTCCAGGTCGCGGACCCAGCCGAGTCGGCCATCGGCCAGCCGGAATTGCCGCCACAGGACGTCCGCGACGAGCGTGGATTCTCCGGTGGCGTGGAGCGCGGCGCCAGGCGCGAGCGTTGTCTCAATCGGATAGTCGGTACCTGGTCCCGCGCGGAAGTTGACCGGAATCTCCGTGCCGATACGGTCTGTCGCAACGAAGGCGGGTGGGGTGACTGTCGGCGTAGCGGGCGCGCGGCCGGCCGTTGGCGCGGGCGTCCACGGTGAAGCGGTGGGCGTGAGCCGCGTCACCGCCGTGGACACGTTCATGGTCGTCGCGGTGGGCGAGGGCGACGGCGGCGTGGTGGCGGTCGCGACTGCCGTGGCCGTTGGCTGGCCCATAATCTGGTTAGCGGGCGCGCTCGGTGTGGCGGCGCTTTGTTGCAGTGACGCCGGCGCGCCGGGACTACTGATGGCGGCCGGCGGCCTGGTTGTTCGAGGATCGGTGGCGCGTTGCGATGCCAGCGCGCTCGACCCGCCGCCCACCGCGAGCACAGTCATCACCGCCGCATAGACGACGAGCGTCCACCAGCACCAGGCGTTCGGGAATTGCCGCTGGCGTCGCTTTTTGAACGCGACGCTGGTCCGCCACCGCGCGTCGTGACCAGCAGTTGAGGCCGCAGTGGATGGCTTGCCGGTGTGGCCGTCTCGCCAGCGCGCCACCACGCCCCAGACGGCTTGTACCGGTCGTCGCCAGCCAGCGGCGGATCGTGGCGGCGCATGCAGCGCGAGAGCGCCGCCCGCCGGTTGCTCATGCTGCCCGGCGAGCAGCGCCGCGAAGAAGTCGCCGCCGCACGAAAAGCGCTCGCCGGGGTCTTTGGCGAGCGCGCGGAGCAACGCCGCTTCGACCGCCGGTGACACGGCTGGGTTCAGGGCACCTGGCGGCGGCGGAGCGGTGTCCAGATGGCGCCGGAGGATGACACGAGCGGTATCGCCAGGTTCTTCGGCCTGAAATGGCGGCCGGCCGGTGAGGGCTTCGTAGACGATGATCGCCAGCGCGTAGAGGTCGGTCCGGCCATCCGGTGGCAGCCCGAGAGCCTGCTCGGGCGCCAGGTACTCAGGCGTGCCGCCGTGGCGGCCGAGCGCGCTGGCGATCAGGTTGTTGTTCGCCGCCAGCGCATGGGCCGTGCCCAGGTCGGCCAGCAGCAGGTGATCGGGCGCGGCCAGGAGAAGATTGCCCGGTTTGAGGTCGCCATGCACAACCCCGTTCGCATGGGCATAATCGAGCGCCTCAGCGATTGGTTGGAGTAAGCGGATGATCGCTGGGAGGGAGCGCGGTGTGCCCATCCAACTTCGTAGCGAACCTGCGGAAGCGTAAGGCCGGACGATATAGGCAATGTTCTGGTCTTCCCCGAAGTCGAGGATAGGGAGAATATGCGGATGGCGCAAGGCCGCCGCCGCTGCTGCCGCGTGCCGGAAGCGGGCGCTGAACATCGGGTCCGCTGCGTCTTGCACAAACACGCGTAGCGCCACCAGTTCGCCCGTGGTGGGATCGCTCGCCAGGTAGACGGCCGCGCTGGCACCCTGGCCCAGAAGAGTCACCAGGCGAAAGCGGCCGAGTATCTGCCCAGGGAAAGGGCCTTGACCTGCCAGTTCTCGCACGTCGTGTTTACTCAGCGTCTGGCGGAACCCACTGCTCCTCCGTCTCACGCCAATGTACCGCATGGGTACTGGCTTGTGGGCGTTCGCAGGACAAATTGCCTACGGCCCGGGGACGATCGTACTGGGCGTAGGGAGGACCGTCATCCAGCCATCCCCGGTCAACCTACCCGGTGACGTTGCCCCGCCCCGCGCCAGCGTGATGAAGCGACCAGATCAGGTCGCATTTCCTGTCTGGAAAGACAGCCTGTTTCTGACCGAACGACGGTGGAATACAGGTGGACCGGCTTGCCATGCTGACGCTATGCCAGCGAGAGCGTCGCGCCAGTGTGTTGGAAGTAGGAAGATTATGGCGGCGATTCGCAACTCGGCCAAGGCGCTGATCATTCG
>DASUBC010000708.1:0-4346 GCA_035763465.1 Thermomicrobiales bacterium | reverse complement strand
TCGAGCGGCGAGCCGGCCAGGTGAGCGTGGACATTGACGAAGCCCGGCGTCACGATCCGCTCGTGCGCGTCAATCGTCGCGTCGGTCCGGCCTTCGAACGGCCCGGCATCCTTGCCCACATGCACGATGCTATCACCCGCGACGACGATGACGCCGTCGCGCAGGTAGCGGTGGCCGCCTGCCTGAGCGTCATAGGCGATGATGTGCCCGGCGTTGATGCGCGTGCGTTGAGCCGGGGTACTACCAGTCATAATGTCTCCTCATCATAACGTACGCGCTGACCATACTCCCCCGGCAGCGGCGTATACTCGACGTCGTAGCCGAAGGCGCGTGGGCCGACGACCGCCAGCGCGGTTGGCGTACGCAGCAGGGGCGGCGCGGGGATGCCGAGCACCGTGACGCGCAGGCCGTAGCGCAGCACTTCCGTCGTGACCGGCGCGGCGGTCTCGCTATCCACGATACAGATCAGGTCGGGGACGACCGCGATGATCTGCGCGGTCGCGTCCAGGCCATCATTGCGGCGCGCGATCAGGTTCTCGTTCTGGAAGTCAATCGTCAAGGTAGCGCCGCGCCAGTCCGCCAGTCCCTCGATGCGGACCGCGCCGCGCGCGAAGCCGGCCGCCATCCGTCGCTCGACGTCGGCGATTTTGCCGCCGAAGAGCACCTGGCCGCCGGTGACGGCCAGCGCGGCGGCGATTGGGTCGGCGTGCGCGCGGCGCGCGGCCTCGACCGCCGCGCCGAGGTCGCGCGCCAGCGTCATTGTGTGCGGAATGATGGCGCGCTTCAGGTCGGCGCCGCGCATCGGCACGAAGGCATAGCCCGCGTGGCCGCCCATCTGGATCGTCACCGCGCGGGCATAGCGTTCGAGCGTGCGGGTATCGGCGAGGTCGGGAAAGAGCGCGGTGTTGTGGCGCACGTCGCAGAGCGCGGCGGGCGTCGCCTTGATGCCGTAGATCGAGAAGGTCTTCATTTGCAGCTCGGGGAAGGCACGGCCCATGCCGTCGCCGTCCACCACCGGCAGACCGGTCTGACAGGCGCAGACGAGCGGCCGGGTCGAGTTCGCGCCGCCGATCTCGCCCGGCACCAGGAGGTCGGCTCGCCGTCCGAGATGCGCTTCCAGCGTCCGCAGCGCGACGGTCCACTCGTCGCCGCGCGCCGGGCGCTCCAGGCCGACAGTCGGCGCGCCCATGCCGCCGACCGTGACAATCAGCGCGTCGTCCGGCACTTCTTCCGGCGCGACGACCGTAGGCGGCGGCGCACCCTCGCGCAGGAGGCGCAGCAGGTGCAGCTTGCCCAGGTAGGGGTTGCCCCCGCCGCCGGTGCCCAAAATCCCCGCGCCGGTCGCGATCCGCTCGACCGCCGCTTCGTCAATCCGCCACATCGGTTTGCCTTACTTCACTCGCCGCGCTCGTCGCGCGGCCCGTCCGGCTGTCTCCGCCCGGCGAAAGCAGCGGCGATCAGCAGCCCCCACGCGCCGGCATCGAGTAGAGTCCGCACAATACCGGCGAGGAACAGCGTGGCGCTCAATCGGCGCACTGTACCGCCACGCAACTGGACTAGGACAGGCAACAGCGCCGACGTCGTGAGCGCACTTACGAAGAGCGACAAGCAGGCCAGCGCAAGCGCGCAGACGACCAGGACAGCAACGCGCGGATAGCGCGGCCAATACGTGATCGCCAGCAGGATGCCGCCGAGCCAGACGAGCAGCAGCGGCAGGCTGATGAACAGATTCGAGACGACGACGAATGGCGAGCCAAGATTGACCACGCGCGTCGCAACCCCTTTGCGCCGCCAGCCAGTATTCCATCAGCCCAGGCGCAGCGCGAAGAATGGCGCCAGCATTTCTTCCGGCGTCAGGCCGCCGTGCCGCCCGATGATCTTGAGTGGCTTCGTTTGCGGCGACAGATAATGGTGGAAATACCAGTTCCCGCGCGGCAGCAGCAACAGGTCGCCGATGCGCGCACGCGCCGCTGGCGTGAGCGGACGCGTGCCGAACAAGCCGCGCGCCACCGCCTCGTCGGCGTCCAGCACGACGCTGAACGCGCCAAAGTGTTCCGTCAGGTAAGCGCGCACGGCCTCGCGCCGGCCGTCGCGCACATGCAGGTAGCGCGCCCGGCCCTCTCCGGTCGGCCCGACGACGAGATCGGCCAGCAGCGCCGGATGGTCGGCGACGAGGTCAATCGTATGTTCCGGTGTGCAATTGATGTGGCCGTGATCGGCGAAGAGGATGAAGAGCGTGTCGGGCCGGCGCACCCGCGCGAACAACTCCCGCTGCAACGCCGCATCGAGCATGGCGACTTCGGCGGCATGTTCAGGCGTGCCGACGCCGTAGACATGGCAGACAGCATCGAGCTCGCCGTAGTACGCGCCGATCAGCATTCGATCGTCGCCCGGCGTCTCGACCAGGCGGCGGATGTGCGTCACCATATCGCTGAGGCCCAGATACGGCACATACCGTGCGCCGCCGGTCTGCATGAGTGACAACGCGGAGCCGCGATACGCCTCGGCGCTGACGATATAGGGCGCCACGCCGGCCTCGGCCTGCACGCGCTGGAAGATCGTCGGGCAGGACTGGAACGTAGTCACGTCAATGCCGGCCTGGGCGTAGAACCACGGCCCGGCATAGGGGCCAAAGCGGATCATCTCGCTGACCGCGCCGTATTCCGGCAGCCAGAGCGTATAGCCCAGCACGCCGTGCTCGCCCGGCTGCGCGCCGGTGTTCGCAGTCGTCAGCGCGTTGACCGTGGTTGAAGGAAAGACCGACGTCAGCGGCGCAAAGGCGACATCGTCACGCGCCATCAGCCGGCCAAGCGCCAGGTCCGGCTGGCGCTCCACCTCGTGCAAGAGCTGCCGGTAACCGAACGCATCCACGATCAGGCAGACGATGCGCCGCACACCGTCCAGCATAGCGGGCGGCAGTACAGCTTCATTCAATCCTGGATGCTCGTCCGCGACTCCAAAGGCGCGCAACATCGTCGGCGCGACATTGGCGATACCCCAGCCATCATACCGGGGCGCGACAAATCCTGCCGCCAGCGCGGGCGCGGCCAGCAGCGCGGCGGCCTGCGCGTGATGATCAGCCATTTCTCCTCCATTGCGGATTGTGGATTCTGCCTCGACCAGGCATCGCCTTTCTGATCGGGCAGTGCCTCAACTAGCTCGAATCCGCAATCCACAATCACAAATCGCCCACGGCCTTGACGCGCACGCGCAAGGCGTTGCTCGGCAGGTAGGCCAGCGGGATTTCGTCCACCTCGACAATCGTGACCGTCGCCGGGTCCGCGCCGGCGGCGATGGCGCGTTTGGTCGCTTCGGCGCGGGCGGCGCCCAGGGCGCTGTCGCGCGTGTAGGCCCGGCCGTCTACGGCGAAGATGCGGTCTACCTCGCCACTGACCTGCGCGATCGCCGCGCCGATCGCGTTGGCGCAGTCGAAGTGCGGCGGGCGAATGACCTCCGACGCGCCCGCGATCGGTTCCTCCACCAGGATACCGCCGCCGCCAACGACGATCACCGGCGCCGGCGCGGCGTCGGTCTTCAGCAGATCGAGCAAATCGGCAACGCGCTCGCGTATAACACCGCGCGCTCGCGTGACGGCGGCCGGATCGAGATCGGATAGGCGCGTGGGCTCCCCGAGCCGGGCCAGGCCGGCCGCTACCGCAATGTCGGTGGCCGTGAGCGTGTCGCCGCCGAAGACGCGGGCGCGCTCCGGCAGCCGGTAGCCAACACTTAGCGGGCCGACCGCCGCGCCGCCGTCCGCGATGATGCTGCCACCGCCGAGGCCGACCGAGACGACATCGGGCATCCGGAAATTCGTCCGCACACCGCCGACCGTCACTTCAAACGACGCCTCACGCGGAAAACCGTTGACCAGCACGCCGCCATCGGTCGTCGTACCGCCCACGTCGAGCACGACCGCGTCGCCGCGGCCGGACAAAAAGGCCGCGCCGCGCGTGCTGTTCGTCGGGCCGGAGGCGAAGGTCAGCACCGGGTAGCGCGCGGCGTAGTCGGCGTCCATCAGCGTGCCGTCGTTCTGGCTGAGGTAGAGGCGGGGCGCTGGCTCCAGGCCGAGCGCAGCAACCGCCTCGCGGAAAGCCGCAATAGTGCGCCGGGCCAGGGGCGCGAGACAGGCGTTGAGAATCGCCGCGTTCTCGCGTTCCAGCAGGCCCAGGCGGCCGATTTCGTGCGAGAGCGTGATATCGAGGCGCGGCAGGCGGGCGCGCAGGCGCTCCGCCGCCCAGGTTTCGTGCCGGGGGTCAACCGGCGCGAAGACGCCGGTGAGCGCGACAGCGGCGATGTCGCGCCGGGCCAGGTCGTCCGCGACCCGGTCGAGTTCGGCATCGTCCAGC
>DASUBC010000707.1:0-2744 GCA_035763465.1 Thermomicrobiales bacterium | reverse complement strand
ATGGCGCGTAGCGCCGTCACCTTGTCGGTGATACGCGCTTGGAGAATCTGCATTTCGTCAAGCAACTCCAGCACGCGACGGTGGTCAGCACCCGGCAGTTCGTCGAACAGCCGCTTGCTCTCCTCGCCCAGACGCCAGAGTTCGAGACGTAGCTTCGCCTCGTAACTCTCCGGGATGCTCATCGCGCTGTTCCCTTTCGCTGCTCGCCCATACATTGGTCAGGGCTGGCTCCGCGCCAACCCTATGATCATTGTACCAGCACGAGTCGGGCAGGTGAGCAGTGCGCTGGTCGAGCACTGAGACAGCAGGCAGACACCGCGCTGAGAAAAACCCAGTGCCCGACTGCTCGACTGCCCGTCTGCCCGACTCGTGCCGCCTGTTACGTCGCACGCGATTGATTCGTTATTTCAGTACAACAGCCTGGCAGCGGAGTCACGCATCGTGGGGGCATGCGCTCTGCGAGGTCGGTAGTAAGTGGATGCTAGCCCAGCCGCGCCGACGGCGCCAGGAGAAGCGTGCTTCCCTGGCACATACCGCGAGCGCGCTGGTGAGGAGTTCAGTTATGGCCCCAACTGTAGCGACAGAGCGAGTGGCGAGCAGCGCCGATGCCGGGCTAGCACCCGACGAGCTGCGCCAGATATATCGCGAAATGCTGCTCACGCGCCTACTCGACGAGCGAATGATCCAGTTGAACCGCGCGGGTAAGGCACCCTTCGTCATCTCCTGCCAGGGCCAGGAAGCGGCACAGATCGGCGCAGCGTTCGCCCTGGACATGACGAAGGATTGGCTCCTCCCTTATTATCGCGACCTCGGCGTCTGCCTGCACGCGGGGATGACGCCGGTCGAGGTGCTGCTCGCCCTCTTCGGCAAACCAGCCGATCCCAGCAGCGGCGGCCGGCAGATGCCCGCACATTATGGCTCGCGCCGGCTGCGAATTGTCACCGGCTCCAGCCCAGTCGCCACGCAACTATTGCACGCGGTGGGCGTGGCTTATGCCGCGAAGATCCGCCGTGAGGAGAGCGTCGCCTTCACCTCCTGCGGCGAGGGCAGCACCTCCGAAGGTGATTTTCACGAGGCACTGAACTTTGCGGCCATTCATCGCCTGCCGGTCATCTTTTTCATCGAGAACAATCACTACGCCATCTCGCTGCCGGCCGAGCGGCAGATGGCGGTGCCGAACGTCGCCGACCGCGCGGCCGGCTACGGGCTGCCAGGGATAGCGGTGGACGGCAGCGACCCGGTCGCGACCTACGCGGCGATGCGCGAGGCTGTTGCCCGCGCCAGAGGGGGTGACGGCCCCACGCTGGTCGAAGCGAAAGTCGCGCGCTTCCAGCCCCACTCAGGCGACGACGACGACCTGTACCGCACGCGCGAGGAAGTCGCCGCGCTCCGCCAGCATGACCCGCTGGCGTCCTTCCGCGAAACCCTCACCGCGCGCGGCCTGTGGGATGACACGCAGGAAACCACGCTCCGCGCGCAATACCGGGCCGAGATTGACGCCGCCGACGAATTCGCCGAGTCCGCGCCCGACGCCGACGCCGCGACACTCTTCGATCACGTCTTTGCAATGACGAATGACGAGTGACGAATGACGAATTGAGCCTACGCGCTATGTCGGCTACCGCACCCTACATGGACAAGCATTCGTCATTCGTCACTCGTCACTTAGGAGGGGGCCATGCCGGTCAAAACGCTGGTCGAGGCGGTTCACGACGCGCTGCATGAGGAGATGGCGCGCGACGAGCGGGTGGTGGTGCTCGGCGAGGATGTCGGCTTCAAGGGCGGCGTCTTCAAGGCGTCGGTGGGGCTGCTCGACACGTTCGGGGCGGACCGGGTGCTCGACACGCCGCTCGCCGAATCGGGCATCGTCGGCACGGCAATCGGCATGGCGCTCAACGACCTGCGCCCGGTCGCCGAGATTCAGTTCGCCGACTTTATCCACCCGGCGATGGACCAGATCATGAATGAGGCGGCCAAAATCCGCTATCGCTCCAATGGTGACTTCGGCTGCCCGCTCGTCGTGCGCGCGCCGTTCGGCGGCGGCATTCACGGCGCGCTCTATCATTCGCAGAGCGTCGAGGCGCTTTTCGCCCACATTCCGGGTCTCAAGGTCGTCATCCCCGGCACACCATACGACGCCAAGGGTCTCCTCAAGTCGGCGATTCGCGACCCCGACCCGGTGATCTTCTTCGAGCACAAGCGCATGTATCGCCTCTTCCGCCAGGAGGTGCCGGACGGCGACTATACCGTGCCGATCGGCACGGTACGCGTCGCGCGCGAGGGGCGGGACTTGACGGCAATCGCCTATGGGTTGATGCTGCACTACACACTGGACGCGGCCGAAACGGTCGCCAGAGAAGGCATCGAAGTCGAAGTGTTGGACCTCCGCACGCTGGTGCCGCTGGATAAAGCGACGATCCTGGCGTCGGTCGAGAAGACCAGCAAGGCGCTGATCGTGCATGAAGACACCCACACCGGGGGCTTTGGCGCGGAACTGGCGGCGACCATCGCGGAGGACGCCTTCGAGTATCTCGACGGCCCGATTCGCCGGTTGGCCGGCCCCGATGTCCCGGCGATGCCCTTCAGCACCGCACTGGAAGATGCCTTCATGCTCAACCCGGCGAAGATTGCCCAGGCGATGCGGGACTTGGCGAAATATTGAATGACAAATGACGAATGACGAATACCGGCAAACCGCCGGCAGAAGCCGGGCTGGTACGCAGGCCATCATTCGTCACTCGTCA
>DASUBC010000706.1:0-3410 GCA_035763465.1 Thermomicrobiales bacterium | reverse complement strand
GTGACCCTCACCGGCGCGGTCGGCCCCTGCGCCATCACCGCGCAGCAGGCGGGCGACACCACCTACAACGCCGCGCCCGACGTCACGCAGTCCTTCTCCGTGCAGGCGCCCATCCCCATGGTCACGCTGACCGTGCAGACGGCGGGCACGGGCAGCGGCACGGTCAACCCCGGCGTGGGGCCGCACCAGTATCCCAACACCGCCACCGCCAGCCTGACCGCCACCGCGAATAGCGGCAGCACCTTCACCGGCTGGACCGTAGATGGCACGTTCGTCGGCTTCGGCGTCCCGCTCGACCTGCCGATGACCCTCAGCCACACCGTCGTGGCGACGTTCAACACCACGCCGGTCTTCTCCGACGTGACCGGCACCACCCCCTTCGCCGCCGCCATCAGTCAACTGGCCGCGCGGGACATCCTCCGCGGCTACCTGCCCAGCACCTGCCAGGCGGCACACCTGACCACGCCCTGCGCCGGCCCCGGCGACTTCCTGGGCCGCGCCCAGGCGGCGGCGCTGACTGCCCGCCCCTTCGGCTGGCAGACCCAGCACGCCGCCAACCCCTTCCCCGACCGCTGTTCAGCCACCAACCCCAACGACTGCATTGACGACGAACTGTGGAACGACATCGGCGTGCTGAACAGCAAGAACATCGCCCGCGGCTACCCCGACCCGCTGGCCTGCGCGCCCTACGGCACGACGGCCCCCTGCTACCTGCCGCGCACCGATGTCCTGCACATCCAGGTCGTCTCGCTCATCACCCGCGCGATGGAAGCGGCCGGCTACTGGCAGGCCGTCACGGTGGACAACCCCGCGCTCTTCGCCAACGTGCCGATGAGCACCAACGAGCGGCTGGACCTGCTGACCTACCTGCACTACGTCCAGCCCTACACCAACGCCAACAGCCTGCCACTCCTGCCCACCCTGAGCGGCACGGCGACCTTCCCCGGCTACGCCGATCCGGCCAGCCGGGGCTACGCCGCCCAGGTCATCTGGCAGGCGTATGCGTCGTACTGGAGCACCAACCACCTGCCCTAGCCGGACGCCCCGCAGTCCTGGCACGCTCCGCGCCGGTCCCCGCTCCCACACCGTGGGAGCGGGGACCGGGCTTTCAGGGGGTGGTTTGCGGTGGCGGACACGGTGGCGCTGCGGGGTTGCGCCGCATGCATTCGGCGCGAAGGGCGAGACCTACTGCGTGGGTACCCCCGCCACGCAGTCCCCTCACGGGGACGGGGCTGGGCGACTGGTGGGCCAACAGCCACCCCCGGCATCATGGTGAACCCAGTTCGCGCAGGCAGACTTGGTGGTCCCGCAGGGCCATCCAGCCCCGGATTTCAATCGGGGGCACCCCTCAGCAGCGCCGCCGGCCACCTACGCCTGCGCGCCGGTGATTTCCTCCGCCAAATCGAGGATGATCCCCTCCGGGCCGCGCACGTAGCAGAGCTTGTAGCTGTCTTCGTAGCGCTGCACCTCGCCGAAGGGTTCCGCCCCCAGCGCCTGGAGTTTCGCCACGGTCGCCTCGATGTCCTCGACCAGAAAGGCGATATGCCGGATGCCCACGGCATTGACTGGCTGCTGCGCCGCCTGCTCATTAGCCGGATGCAGGAATGTGATCAGTTCGATCGTGGTCCCGCCGTCTGGCGGCCCCAGCATGACAAACGACGTTTTGGTCTCGTCCAGCCCGAGGAGGTTGTCCAGCAGCGCGCCCTCCATCTGCGCTTCCCCATGTTCCACGAGACCGAAGGCGACGAAAAAATCCCTGGCGGCGGCCAGGTCGTTGACGATGACGCCGATATGATCGATGCGCCGGACCTTCATGCTTTCCTCCTGGTGGCCTGGCAATGCGCTGGTCCCCATGTACAGGTCGAAAGTCGGAAGGTCGAAGGTCGAAAGTCTCTGCGGTCAACGCTGCTGGCCGTCTACGCACGCCGGCTGAGGGCAAGCCACTGCCTCATCACGAGCGACCTTCGACCTGTGACCTGCGGACCTGTGACCTGCGACCTACCGGGGCCGCAGCCGGTAACAGCACAGATGGTCGCCGTCAATGACGTGCTGCTCGCGCTCGATTTCCGTGTCGTCGAGGAGGCGGCGGAAGAGGTCGAGTTCGCAGGCGCAGGCTTCCGGCACGCACTGGGCCACGCCGTAGATGGCGCAATTATGCTCTTTCAGCAGGTAATCGCCGTCCGGCGTCACCTCCCAGTCGGCCAGGTAGCCCTGCTCGTCGAGGTGGCCGGTGAGAACGCGCAGCCGCTCGGGCAGCGGCTGGCCGGCGACGGCCGGCGCGAGCGTCGTGTAGGCGCGCTCGGCGCGGCGCTGGAAGAGCAGCGCCACCTTCGCCTCGCCGTCGAGCGCGCGGAGGTCGTCGAGCAATTCATTCGTGAGGTCTTGATATTGCTGGGGGAAGCGTTCCCGCGCCTGCGGCGTCAGCGTGTAGACATGGACGGGGCGCCCGACCGGCCGGCGCTCCACGCACGCCGCCAGCAGCCCCTCCTCTTGCAGCACCGCCAGGTGCTTGCGGACGGCCATCGCCGTCACGCCCAGCGCCTCGGCCAGTTGGTCTGCCGTCAGGCCCGCGGAGCGGCGCAGCGCGTCGAGAATCTCCCGCCGTGTCGCGCCATGCCGCCGTTCCATGTGTCGTGTCCCCTCGTCAACCTGCGTTTTCCGCGCGCGGCGGCGCCGACTTTCGCAACCTCAGTATACCATAAGTCAGTGACGAGGAATGAGTGACGAGTGACGAGTGGCATTTGTCAGCGTGGTGCTGGGCAGTGGGCGTGAGGGCGGGGAGAGGTGGGCTGGCGGTTGAAACCGCGCCTGAATGGCCCTGCGGGGCCACGAAGTCCGGCCTGCGCCGGACTAGGATTTACTACAACCCTGATGGTGAACCACCAGGTCAGGGGCAATCCTAACCCGCGCAGGCGGGTTTCGTGGCGGGGTACCCACGCAGTGGGTCGCGCCATTCAGGCGCGGTTTCAACCGCCAGCCCACCTCAGCGCCACCGCGCCAGTCTCCCGGCCCCCTCTGCCGCAAGACTATCCCCCATTCCCTATCCCCTGCTATACTCGCCCGGCGACACAGCCCGAACCCGGCGGAGCATCCGTATGGCTGCCATACCCACACCCGAGTTCTTCTCGCCCAGCGCGCGCCCCGCGCTCGCCGGCCGCGAGCGGGAGCAGGCCGCGTTGCGGGAGGCGCTCGACGCCGCGCTGGCCGGGCGTGGCGCCCTCGTGCTCATCGCCGGGGAGGCGGGCATCGGCAAGACCGCGCTGGCCGAATGGGCGCTGGCCGAGGCGGCGGCGCAAGGCGCGCTGGTCCTCGTCGGGCGCTGCTACGACCTCAGCGAGACGCCGCCCTATGGCCCCTGGCGCGAGGCGCTGGCCCACGCCCCACACAACGCCGGCCTCCCACCGCCACCG
>DASUBC010000705.1:0-7444 GCA_035763465.1 Thermomicrobiales bacterium | reverse complement strand
CTGGCCGCTACCAATTGCGCCGCGCGCTCGATGACCGCAAGGACCAGTCGTACGTCCTCTATACGCTCACGCAGGAGCAGCTGGGGCGAGTGCTCTTTCCGGTCGGCGCGCTGACGAAGCCTGAGGTGCGCGCCCTCGCGCGGCGCTACGATCTGCCGGTGGCGCGGAAGGCTGAGAGCCAGGACATCTGCTTCGTCCCGACTGGTGACTATGCCTCCTTCGTGCTGAAGCGCCGCCCCGGCACGGCCCGGCCGGGGCCGATTGTGGACCCCAACGGCCGGGTGCTGGGTGAGCATCGCGGCCTGATTCATTACACGGTCGGCCAGCGCAAAGGACTGGGCATCAGCGGCCCTGAGCCGTTCTTCGTGATGGAGATTGACGTAGCGCGCAACCGCCTCGTCGTCGGCACGCAGCGCCAGCTCGGCTTTGCCACGCTGACGGCGAGCAACGTCAACTACATCGCGGGCGAGCCGCCGGCTGACCCAACGCCGGTGCTGGCCGTGCTGCGTTACCGGGGCCAGGAGTTGCCGGCCACGCTCGTGCCGACCGGCGAGAACACCGCGCGGGTCGAGTTCGCGGAGCCGCCGCGCGCGGTCGCGCCCGGCCAGGCGGTCGTCTTTTACGACCCCACCGACCCGGCCGTTGTACTCGGCGGCGGTACGGTCGAGGGCACAGCGCGCCAGACGACCCTGCCGGTGCTGCACGCGGCGTCAGCCTAACGGCTTCCAACGTATCCGAACAGGCCAATTATCGCTGCTGAGGCAGGGTCGGTGATGGGGCGGGAATGATCACCGCCGGACCTGGCAAATCGAGATCGAGCTGATCCTCCGCCCGAGACGTGTGTGAGGGCTGTCTCGTTAGAATCAATATGCCGATCACCAAGGCTATTAGCGCCGCTGCTGCAAGACCGATGCGATTACGCATAGCTACCTCAGTTCCTTTCGCAAGAAGAATTTCTGGTGGCCGGCGGGAAAGTTGTCGAAGACGCCAGCGATTGCGTAGCCGTGGCGCTGGTAGAACGCCGGCGCCTGAAAACTGAAGGTGTCCAATACGACCTGCCGGCAACCCTGGTCAATGGCCCTCTGTTCGGCCAGCTGGAGTAAGCGGGCGCCGTAACCTTGCCCACGCCAGTCTTCGTGGACCCAGAGCAGGGCGATCTCCAGGCAGCCGCCCCATGTCCAGCCCGACAGCCCACCGACAATCGCGCCGTCTGCATCGCGCAACACAAAGGCAACCTGTCGTACATCCTCCGCTCCTACTGTCGCGAGATTGTAGGCGACCAGCTGCTCTCTGATGAACCGGAGCGCCTGGTCGTCCGGCTGGTCGTCAATCGTCACCCGGCCGCTGCTCATTGCTGGCCTCTCCCCGTGTGCCATAGGTCTCGCACGCTCACCGCGAAATCCCGGCGGCAAGCGAGTATAGTACGTGCGGGCGAGTCGCCAGTCGCCAGTTGCTTGGAAATGGCGCTGTGCCCAGTAGACCGGTACCATGCTGGCAGGAATCCTCTGACGACCGACGACTGACGACTATACGCGTGCCTGGCGTGGATTTTGCGAAGCAGTGCGCCAAAGGAGGGCAATGTCTCCCTCGATCGTGCTCAGTCTCTTGCTCGGCAGCATCTATGGGTTGCTCTGCCATGCCGTCGTCGGCCAGCGCTGGCGGCAGCTGCCGCTGTACTGGGCGGCGGGCGTGGTAGGATTCTTTGCCGGGTATGTGGGTGGTGTCGTGGGTGGGCTGGAATTCGCCCGCCTCGGCGTGATCCCGTTGCTGGCGGCAACGCTGGGCGCGGTCATTGCGCTGACCGCCGTGTACTGGCTGTTGAGCCGGCGGAGCGATGTATCGCGAGGGCAGCTGGGGTGAGGCGCTGACAATGTGGAACACTGTCGTAGGCCATTTGGCGCGGCAGCAGGAGATGAGGGCATGAGAGGAGCGCGCGCATGAAGAAGTGGGCGATTATCGGGGGGATCATCGCCGTTGTCGTGCTGGTCATCATTATCGGCCTGCTCTACTGGGGCGGCGCGGGGGCGCCAACACAGCGACTGCGCGATATTTCGATTGTCTTCATCTCGCTCTTCGCAGTGATCGCCACGATCTTGCTCGCCGCGATTGTCGGCGCGGTGCTCTGGCTGGTCTTCCTGCTGCGCGATAAGGTGGTGCCGCTGCTGGAGACGCTGACCGAGACGGCGACGCGCGTCAAGGGCACAACTGAGTTTGTCAGCGAGCAGGCGGTCGCGCCGATCATCAGCGTCGCCGGCACGGTTGCCAAGATGCGCGCGGTGACCAAGACCGTTACTGGCGGCAAGCGCCGTCCGGTACCGCGCCAGCGTAAGTCGGGCTAAATCGGCGGCGTTGCTCTGGCACGCGGTGTGCGATGGCTGCGCGGTATCACCGGCCGATTAGGGCCAGTTGATGGCAGGTGTTCGTGGCTGTATATCCACTGCGGGAGGAGGATGAGCCATGGCCAGGCGCGAAGAACAGTTACGCGAGCAACTGGAGGAACTCCAGCGCCAGCTGGTCGAGCGCGACCAGCAGGGCGGGAACGTGCTGGGCTTTCTGGGCGGTGTAGTGCTGGGGATGCTGGTCGGGGCCATATTGGCGCTGATCTTCGCGCCACAGCCGGGCGAGCAAACCCGCGAGCAATTGCGCGGCACGAGTATCGAACTGAAGGACCGGGCGACGCAGGCGGTGGGGCAGGCGAAAGAGCAGGCTGGCCCGCTGGCGGCCCAGGCCCAGGATACGCTCGGCCAGGTCAAGACGCGGGCGCAATCGTTCAGTGACACCGCAAAGGATCAGGTGCAGAGCATTACCACGCGCTTCAGTGGCGCTGCCGGGGAAGCTAGAGATCAGGCACAGCCGGCAGTGTCCGGCATGACCGAGACGGCGAGGGAGACTGCCGGCAAGGCGCAAGGGGCCGCGACTGAGGCAGGCAACTCGGCACAGGCGAAGATAAACGATACTGTGTAGGCGGCCGATCGCACGGCAAGCGAGACGCACGATACCGCACGCGGGCAGTAGCGCGGCGGTTGGCGATAGGTGCTCGCTTGTCCTACCGCCATAGGTCTATCGTGTCTGCCCTCGCTTGCGAGTGGCGGTCGGTGATGGCGGGGACGCTCTCGGACGAGGCTCTCGTGCCCGGGTCGCTGGGCCGCCGATTGTCCCGGTGAGGGAGTGCAGCGACGGCGCCAATCGCCACCTGCGGAGGGCTGAAAGAGCCCCAGAACCCCGGGCGGCTCGTCCGCTGTAGCCTCGCGGACCGAGTGCTCTGGTTTTCGCCAGGATCGTCGCGCCAGGGCGATGGCGGCTGACTGCGGAGCACGTATTACGGATGCTCTGTGCAGCCGTAGGATTACAGGCTCTTTCCTAACCGGTGGAACGCGTTAAGGCAGAAGGCGATATCTCGGAAAGCCTGGCGAGGCCGCTCCAGGTGGCCGTTGTTCTTGACACCCCTGCGGCAGCAGCGGCCAGTGCACCTCCCACCGGTCGTCCGCCACCAAGCCCCGCGCTCTCAGTCCCGGCGATCAGGCCGCGACCGTACCACGATGCTGCTCTGGCCTGTTCGTAAGGGGTGCACATGTTAATTGACTTACGGAGAATATTGGCACGGGAAGCTTTTTGGCCCTCCCTTTGTCCTCATTATAGCGCGCTGAAGCCACGCGCACATCGATCGGTTGATCGGTGCTTTTCGCCCACGTCGTTCGCTATGCTGGTCTGTGGCGGGGTGAGCGCCAGGTCACGATAGCGCCGATCTACCGCAGTCGAGTGGTGATGGGCTGAGCATAGGACGGCGCTGGCGTTGACATTGCACGCTGTGCTGGAGAGCCGCTGCGACATGCGTTCTCTAACGCACGAGGGAGGGAGTGAATGGTCCGCTATGTGCTGGATTTCCCAGAGATCGACCAGACGCAGGTCGCGGTCGTTGGTGGCAAGGGCGCGCACCTGGGAGAGCTGTCGCGGATCGAGGGACTCCGCGTGCCGGCTGGCTTTTGCGTGACGACGGACGCCTTCCAGCGGATCATGACCGAAGCGCCGTCTATGGATGATCGGCTCGATCGGCTGACGCGCCTCAAGCTGGACGACCGGGAGGCGATTCGCGCGCTCAGTGCGGAAACCCGCCGGACCCTCGAAGAGACCTCCATCCCCGGCGATCTGGCGGCGGCGATCACCGGCGCGCTCGTCCGGCTCGGCGAACAGGTCGCCTACGCCGTCCGCTCCAGCGCGACGGCGGAGGACTTGCCGGCGGCCTCCTTCGCGGGCCAGCAGGATACGTACCTGAACATTGTGGGGCCGGCGGCGATCCTCCAGCATGTCAGCCGGTGCTGGGCCTCGCTCTTCACCGAGCGGGCCGTAACCTACCGCCTGCGGAACGGCTTCGACCACCGGCAGGTTCACATGGCCGTCGTCGTGCAGCAGATGGTTTTTCCACAGGCGGCCGGCATCCTGTTCACGGCCGACCCCGTCACGGGCAACCGGAAGGTCGCCTCGGTGGAGGCCAGCTTTGGCCTCGGCGAGGCGCTGGTCTCTGGCCTGGCGAACGCGGACGTCTACACGGTGCGTGACGGCGAGATCGTCGCCAGGGCGATCGCCACCAAGCATCTCGCTATCTATGCCCCACCGGCAGGCGGGACGCAGGAACAGGCAATCGCGCCGGAGCGGCAGCAGCAGCCAGTGCTGACGGATGGGCAGGTCGTGCGGCTCGCGCAGCTGGGCCGGCGGATCGAAGCGCACTTCGGCTGCCCCCAGGACATCGAATGGTGCCTCGTGGACGATGATTTCCAGATCGTCCAGAGCCGGCCGATCACCACGCTGTTCCCCATCCCCGCAGCCGGCGACGGAGAGAACCACGTCTATGTCTCCGTCGGTCATGGGCAAATGATGACCGACCCGATGAAGCCGCTGGGACTCTCCTTGTGGCAGCTGACGGCCGGAAGGCCGATGTACGAGGCTGGCGGGAGGCTGTTCGTTGACGTCACCAGGGGGCTGGCGTCGCCGACGAGTCGCGCGGGCCTCCTGGACGTACTGGGGAAAGGCGATCCGCTGATTGGGGACGCACTCCAGACTATCCTCGATCGCGGCGACTTCATTCCGTCGCTTCCGGACGGAGGTTCCAGCGCGCCGCCGGCCAGCGGCGCGGCAGTCCCAATCGAGACCGATCCGTCCATCGTCGCCGGGCTGATCGGGCGCAGCCAGGCTTCCATCGAGACCCTGAAACGCGAAATCCAGCTGAAGTCCGGATCGGCGCTGCTCGACTTCATCCTGACGGACATCCAGGAGCTGAAGCGAATCTTGTTCGATCCGCAGAGCCATCGGGCGATCATGGCGGGGATGGAGGCCATCTGGTGGCTCAACGAGCGGCTGCAAGCGTGGCTGGGCGAGAAGAACGCGGCCGACACGCTTACGCAGTCAGTCCCCCACAACGTCACGTCAGAGATGGGGCTGGCGCTCCTCGACGTCGCGGACATGATCCGCCCATATCCGGACGTGGTGGCTTATCTGGAGCACGTCAAGGACGAGGGCTTCCTGGACGAACTGCCCACGCTCGCAGGCGGGCGGGAAGCGCGGGACGCCATCCGGGCCTGGCTCGACAGGTACGGTATGCGCTGCGCCGGCGAGATCGATATCACGAGGCCGCGCTGGAGCGAACGCCCTACCACGCTCGTGCCCCTCATCCTCGGCAACATCAAGAACTTCGTGCCGGGCGAGGGCAAGCGGCGCTTCGAGCAAGGGCGGCAGGAGGCGTTGCAGAAGGAACAGGAGCTGCTGGAGCGCTTGCGGGTCTTGCCGGACGGGGAGCGGAAAGCCGACGAGACCAGGCGGATGATCGACCGGGTTCGGACCTTCAGCGGGTATCGGGAGTATCCGAAGTACGGCATTGTCAGCCGCTACTTCGTGTACAAGCGGGCCTTGCTGGACGAAGCCGAGCGCCTCGTGCAGGCCAAGGTGCTTTGTGAGCAGGAAGATATCTTCTACCTCACGTTCCAGGAGCTCCAGGACGTCGTCCGCACGAACCAGGTGGACGACCAGCGTATCCGCCAGCGTAAGGACGCGTTCAGGTCGTATCAAGCGCTCACGCCGCCTCGGGTGCTCACGTCGGATGGTGAAGTCGTCACTGGGTCGTATCGGCGCGACGATTTGCCGGCCGGCGCGCTGGTCGGCTTGCCGGTTTCCGCGGGGACCGTCGAGGGACGGGCTCGCGTTATTTTGGACATGGCGGAGGCCGATCTCGAAGCGGGCGACATCCTGGTCACCGCTGCCACAGACCCCAGCTGGACGCCCCTGTTTGTCGCGATCACGGGCCTGGTGACGGAGGTGGGAGGGCTGATGACCCATGGCGCGGTAATCGCCCGGGAGTACGGCTTGCCGGCCATCGTGGGGGTGGAGCAGGCCACCCGGCTGATCCGGGATGGACAGCGGATCCGCGTGCATGGCACGGACGGGTACGTCGAGATCCTGCCCTAGCCGGGCCAGCTCTGCTGCCTGGATAAGCGACCGCGCCCAGATGAAGCTCGCCTCCGCGCTCACCGCCTGGTGCGGGCACCCACTGTGGTGTAGCGCGCAAGGGCATTCACAACGGTATCGTTCAAGCATGGATGCGGCACTTGACTTCTAGCGGGTAGTGCTCGGAGGTCAGCACGGCGCTCGGAATGAGCACCTATCGCCTACCACCTGACGAAGCGAAAGACTGGTAAGATGGACAGACGGCGGAAATCTCCGCCGTCTGCTGTCGTGTTGTTCGGGCAGGATTGAGGGCAGGTATGGCTGATCCTCGACATGTGAAGTTCGCGCGCACGTTGATTGAGTATTCGCTGGCGATCCAGCCGGGCGACCACTTGCTCATTGTTGCGCCGGTGCTGGCTGCGCCGCTCGTTCGCGAGGTTTTTCGCTCGGCGCTGCGCGCGGGCGCGTTCCCTGATGTCCAGATCGTCCTTGACGACCTGGACGAGATCCGCTTGCGCGAGGGCAGTGAGGCGCAACTGGCCTATGTGCCGGCGGCGAAGTTGCGCGAGGTGGAGGACTACAACGCGCACCTGCGGATCAGCGCCGCCGCGAACACTCGCGCGCGGAGCGGCATTGACCCGGCGCGGCTGGCAATAGCGAGTAGGGCGCTGGCAGCGCGCCAGCAGCGCTTCATGGCCCGCGCGGCCAGCGGCGAGTTGCGCTGGAGCAGCACGCTCTTTCCCACCCAGGCGCACGCGCAAGACGCCGGGATGGCGCTGGCCGAGTACGAAGACTTTGTCTATGGCGCAATGTTGCTCGATACGTCCGACCCGGCTGCTGCCTGGCGCGCGGTGCATACTGAGCAGGCGCGGATTATTGACTACCTCGCGCGCCATGACGAAATCCGCATTGTCGCGCCGGATACCGACCTGACCTACCGGGTAAGGGGACGGACCTGGAACAATTCCAGCGGCGCACGCAACTTCCCCAGCGGCGAAGTTTTTACCGG
>DASUBC010000704.1:0-2478 GCA_035763465.1 Thermomicrobiales bacterium | reverse complement strand
TGGAACTGCATCCGGAAAATAACCCGCCGTACAACGTTCTGCTCGGGCGCCTCGCCGCCGACCTCGTGCCGTAGTCGAGAGTAGGGAGTAGCGAGTAGCGAGTTCCTCGTTAGCAGCACCATGCCTGACGGCTAGCGCAGTGCCACTGACAAGAAACTCTCTACTCCCTACTCGCCTCTACTCGCCGCGAACGCGGTCGCCGCCTGCTCCAGATCAGCCGTGCTATGCGCGGCCGATACCTGGGTGCGGATGCGCGCCTTGCCGTGCGGCACGACCGGGTAGGAGAAGGCGATGGCGTAGACGCCGTGCGTCAGCAGCCGGTCGGCCAGCTGGCCGGCGGCGCGCGCGTCGCCGAGCATCACCGGGATAATCGGCCCCTCGCCTGGCAGGAGATCGAAGCCGAGCGCGGTCAGGCGCTCGCGGAAGAGCGCGCTGTTGGCGCGCAGGCGGGCGCGCAGGTCGTCCGAACTCTCCAGCAGTTCCAGCACCGCCAGCGACGCCGCGACGATCGGCGGGGCGATTGTGTTGGAGAAGAGGTAGGGACGCGACCGCTGGCGCAGCAGCGCGACGATCTCCTTACGCCCGCTGGTGTAGCCGCCGCTGGCCCCGCCGAGCGCCTTGCCGAGTGTGCCGGTGACGATATCCACGCGGTCCTGCACGCCGAAGAGTTCGGGCGTGCCGCGCCCAGTTGGACCGAAGACGCCGACCGCGTGCGAGTCGTCCACCATCACCAGCGCGTTGTAGCGCGCGGCCAGGTCGCAGATGCCTTGCAGCGGCGCGAGGTAGCCGTCCATCGAGAAGACGCCGTCGGTGGCGATCAGACGGCGGCGCGCGCCCTGCGCGGCGCGTAACTGTGCCTCCAGGTCGTCCAGATCGCGGTTCTTGTAGCGGTAGCGCTGGGCCTTCGAGAGGCGGATGCCGTCAATGATGCTGGCGTGGTTCAGTTCGTCGGAGATGACGGCGTCCTCTTCGCCGAGAATTGTCTCGAAGAGACCGCCGTTGGCATCGAAGCAGGACGAATAGAGAATAGTGTCCTCGGTGCCGAGGAAGGCGCTCAGGCGTTCTTCAAGTTCCTTGTGGATAGTTTGCGTGCCGCAGATGAAACGCACCGAGGCCAGTCCGAAGCCCCAGCGGTCGAGCGCGTCCTTCGCCGCCGCGATCAGGCGCGGGTGGTCCGCCAGCCCCAGGTAGTTGTTGGCGCAGAGGTTGAGTACCTCGCGCCCATCGGCGATGCGGATGCGCGCGTCCTGTGGCGAGGTAAGGATACGCTCCGTCTTGGTCAATCCGGCCGCCTCGATCTCCGCCAGTTGCGCGGCGAGGTCGGCTTGCACTGTTGCTTGCATGGCGCCTCCTTGTAGTTCAACGTGATGGCCTGGCGGATGGTGGCCCCGGATTGAAAGCCGGGTCTGGGCACACTGCGTGTGACGAGGTCCGCTGCGCGGACTGGCGACAGACCCGCGCTGGTAGCGCCTCACACGCCGGTAGATCACAGTGCGCGGCGCGCACTTCGTCGCGCGTTCGCGCGTCCAGGCCCGGCTTTCAATCCGGGGCCACTTCCCGCTAGGCCACCGACTGCCGGGTATCCTCTGGGTGTGCCCGCCTGCCCGACTTGCGTTCCGCCCAGTGGAGGACGACCTTGCTGGCCGCTCCACTGCGCGCGGTCGCGAAGGCGGTCTCATACTCCCGGTAGGGATAGCGGTGCGTAATCACCGGCGTGATGTCTAGCTCCGACTGCAAGAGCATCGTCATCATGTACCACGTCTCGTACATCTCGCGGCCGTAGATGCCCCGGATCGTCAACTGATTGAAGACAACAGTATTCCAGTCAATCGCGATCTCCTCAGACGGGATGCCGAGCATGGCGATGCGCCCGCCGTGCGCCATGTTCGCCAGCATCTCCCGCAGCGCGGCCGGGTTGCCCGACATCTCCAGCGCGACATCGAAGCCTTCCTGCATCCCTAGTTCGCGCTGCACATCCGCGACGCGGCTGGTCCGCACATCGAGCGCGCGGGTTGCGCCCAGCCGGGTCGCCAGCGCCAGGCGATAGTCATTGACGTCGGTGACGACGATGTGCCGCGCGCCCGCGTGCCGCACCACCGCCGCTGCCATGAGTCCAATTGGCCCAGCGCCGGTGATGAGCACATCTTCGCCCAGTACCGGGAAGGCCAGTGCGGTATGAACGGCGTTGCCGAACGGGTCGAAGATGGCCGCCACGTCCAGATCAATGTCGTCGTGATGCCGCCAGAGATTGGTCATCGGCAGCGCGATGTACTCAGCGAAGGCGCCGGGATGGTTGACGCCGATGCCGCGCGTATGCGCGCAGAGGTGACGGCGGCCGGCCAGGCAGTTGCGGCAGCGGCCACAGACCAGATGTCCCTCGCCGCTGACCAGATCGCCGGGGTGAAAGTCGGTGACGTTGCTGCCGACGGCGACGATCTCGCCGACGAACTCGTGGCCGATGACGAGCGGGACGGGGAT
>DASUBC010000703.1:0-10088 GCA_035763465.1 Thermomicrobiales bacterium | reverse complement strand
ACGTCGAGGCAATGTGGCAGGGTCTCAGCGACGGTACGCTCGATTTCGTCTGCTCCGACCACGCGCCGTACATGACCGCTGAGAAGGAGGCCGGGCGCGCATCCATCTGGGAAGCGCCGCTCGGCCTGAACGTGATTCAGGTGATGTATCCCGCCGTGCTCGATGAAGCGCTGCATACCTGGGGTTTCCCGCTGGAGCAGTGCGCCGCGATTACCGCCACCAACGCCGCGCACATCTTCGGCCTCTACCCGCGCAAGGGCACGATTCAGGTCGGCTCCGACGCCGACCTGGCCCTCTACGACTTCGCGCGTGAGTGGACCATTCGCGCCGCCGACCTGCTGACGAAGCACAAGTGGACGCCGTTCGACGGTCGCCGCGTGCGCGGCCAGGTCGTCCGCACCATCTCGCACGGGCGCACCATCTACGCCGCTGGCCGGGTGCTGGCCGAGCCAGGCTCAGGGCGCTTCCTGCGGCGCGAGGTGGCCCTCGTCCCCTGACGGACAGCCCTCACCCCACGACAGCCCTCGCCCGTGTCACGGGCGAGGGGGAACTGGCTATGAGGTGGTCGGCAGTTCCCCCTCTCTCGCGGGGCGGCGGAGTACCCACCGCAGTGGGTCGCGGGCCAGGGGGTGAGGGCCGTCGTGGGTGAGGGGGAGAGCCGCGAGAAACCGGCCGGTATGGCGCCCGTGTACGCTACGATTGGCGCGGCGCCGCGCGCTTCGTCGCCTCTGCGAACTCCCACACCCCCAGTTCCGGCGCCGTCACGCCGATTGATGTCAGGACCGTGCAGACCTGTGTGCGGTGTTCATTCCCGTGATGCAGCGCCTGGACGAGCACGACGCCGGCGGGCACGTCAAAGTCGGTGTCGTCGTCCCACTTGATGACGAATATCCGCTCAGCGTCGAATGGCTCGGCGAGGAAGCGTTCCCAGCGCGCGGCGAGGTCGTCAACATGCTCGGCCAGCGTTTCCAGACTCGGCGCGTCACTGGCGCGAAAATCCCAGGCCGGTTCTTCGCCCGTCAGCCGCCGGCAATAACTCGCCTCGGACCGCACGATATGCCAGAGCGTGGCAATGATGCTGCCGTACGTGCCTGGCGCCGTCAGCTGCAACTGGGACTCCGTCAGTCCCTGACAGACCTGGAGTACCTGCCGTGTCGCCCAGGTGTTATGCCGGAAAGCATCCTGTAAGCCATCGTTCATCGGTCATCCCCCGGTGGTTCTTCGGCACGCACGGCTTGCTTCAGGAGCGCGGCGATGCGCGCTTCGTCGGCGGCGGTCAACGCCGTCAGCGCGTAGGCGACGGGCCACATGGCGCCGTCGTCGAGGTGCGCGACGTCGTTGAAGCCCAGCGTTGCGTACCGCGTGTTGAATTTCTCCGCAGCCTGGAAGAAGCAGACGACCTTGTCGTCCTTGTTGGTGTACGCGGGCATCCCATACCAGGTGCGCGACGCGAGGGCGGGTGCGTTGACTTTGATGAGCGCATGGAGCCGCTCGGCCAGGACGCGATCCGCTTCCGGCAACACGGCGATCTTCGCCAGTACGTCGCTTTCCCTGTCCGCCTTGTTCGCGCGCGAACCACGGCGCGCGGTCGCCTTCACTTCTTTGGCGCGCTCCCGCATCGCGGCGCGTTCCTCGTCCGAAAATCCTGTGGTCGTCTTGCCGGTGGCGCTGGTGTCCGACTGTTGCGTGTCCTTCATCGCTGGGTTTCTCCTGCGTGTAATCTGCTGGGCCAACGCTCATGCTACCCGACCTGGCCGTGACCGTCCACCGGGCGCTGGCGGGGTCTCTGCGGTTTGTCTGCGCGGACCAAACGCGCTCGCGGCCCGTAGGGTATGCGAGAATGGAGAGGACCGTGGTGCTGGAGCGGGCGGGACGACGCGGTAGCGTCGTCCCCAAGCCGGACGCGCTGTGAGCCGGCTACGCGGCGCGCGAGGCGGGGGGCCGGCCGGCCATCCGCCAATGACTCCCGCTTGTGCGGAATGAGCAGATAGCAACGCGGAGCGCCAACTACATTTGGCGCTCCGCGTGCCGTTTCAGACGATGTCAGGCGCGGTTCAGCACTCGCTGTGGCCGCACGAGAGGCACTTCTTGCAGCCTTCCTCGTAGACCAGCGTGCTGCTGCCGCACTCGGGGCAGAGGTTGCCGGTCATTTTGTAGGTGGCGCCCAGGTCGCCCAGGCTGTTGCCATGCCCGTTGCCGTTCAGCCCGCCGTGCCCATTCAAGCCGGACGGCGCGCTGGCTTTCGCCGGCGTCTGGCCGGCCGGCGCGAGCGGCAGTTGCATTGGCGGCGGCTGCAACGCGGGGTGGCCGTCCAGGTGCTCGCCAAGCGCCTTGCCGACCGCGTCGGGCAGCGAGCGAATCTGCTCGGGACCGAAGCCGATCGAGCGGCTGCCGCCGATGCCGCGCAGCTGCGTCGAGATTTCGCGCAACCGGTCGTCTTGGGGCATCGGCGAGGGGATACGCAGCGTGATCGAGAGGAGCCGGCCCAGCGCCTCGGCCAGCGCCGCGACGTCGCTGCCGCTGCGGCCGACGTTGATGAAGACTTCCAGTGGGCCTTCGTCGTCGCTGTTGACGGTGATGTTGACCGTGCCCTCCGGCGCCTTGATATTGCGCGTGTAGCCGTGCAACACCGCTGGGCGCGGACGGATCGTCTTCGGCAGCGGTGGCATGACGGGCGCGAGCAGTTCCGCCGCCGGCGCCGCCGGCGCTTCAGCCTTCTTCTCGTCTTTGATATGCGTCAGCACCGCGTCGCGCGAGCCATCGCGGTAGTAGGTAATGCCCTTGCAGCCCTGCTCGTAGGCGAGCATGTAGAGGTTGTCTACCTGCTCCACCGTGTGGTCGTTCGGCGCGTTGCAGGTCTTCGAGATGCTCGAATCGGTGAAGCGCTGCACCGTCGCCTGCACCGCGATGTGCTCTTCCGGTGTCAGGTCGCTGGAGCAGACGAAGTAGCCGGGTGTCTCGGCGTCCGGGTGCGCGTCCTTCCACTGCTGCAAGAGCGGGTGGTACATCATGTGCTCGCCCGTGCGGTCCACGCGCTTCATGGCGAAGGAGAAGACCGGTTCGATGCCGGAGGAGACGCCGGCCAGCAGGCTCGTCGTGCCGGTCGGCGCCTGCGTCAGCAGCACCACGTTGCGGATGCCGTGCGCCGCAATCTTGTCGCGCACCGCGTCCGGCAGGGTCTTGACGAAGTAGCCGTCGAGGAACTTGTCGGCCACGAAGTCGGGCGCGGGAGTCTTCTCGGCGGCGATGTCGGCCGACATGTCGTAGGCCGCGTCGCGGATGGTGGCGTAGGCGCGCTCGATGAACTCCACCGCTTCCGGGCTGCCATACGGGATGCCGAGTTTGATCAGCGCGTCGGCGAGGCCCATCGTGCCGAGGCCGGTGCGCCGCGTGCCGAGTTGCGCCTTCGCGTTCTCCTCCAGGAAGTAGTCGTTGGCGTCAATGACGTTGTCGAGGAAGCGCAGCGCCACGCGGCTGTCCTGCGCCAGCGCCGCATAATCGAACGTGGCCGCGCCGGCCTCGCCGTGCGCGTAGGCGCTGACATTCATCGCGCCGAGGTTGCAGACGGCGAATTCGCCTAACGGTTGCTCACCACAATTGTGGACGACGATGCCGTTCGCGACGAACGAATGGGTCAGCGGCTCCGTCAGGTCGAAGACCTCCTCGACGCCGTCCGCTTCAACCGACTCGACCGTGGCGACGAACGTTTCGGCATACGGCCCGCGCTTGCCACGACCGATATAGTCGGCGAGCGCCTCCCGCTTGTAGTCCATGAGGAAGTTGATCTCGGTGGCGAACGTGGACAGGTTCTGCTTCGCGATCGCCAGTTCGTGCTGCGCCGCGCAGAGATATTCCTTGTACCCGCCCTGACCGTCCGGCAGACTTTGGAGATGTATTGGCCGGCGATTCCGGTAGATTCTGCTAGCGATGCCGAAGTTCAGCAGGAGTTGCTGCACCCCTTCAAGGAGCGCGACGTGATTCGAGGCCAGCCGGACAGTGCCGCCCTTAGCGCCGCCATCCTGCACACTCCCATCGGCGGTGAAGAGCGCCTGCAAGAAGCCCCGCTGCATCTCCTCGCTGCCGGCCAGAACCTGCGCCGGCGCCTGGTGCTTCGTCTCGACCAGGCCATGCATCGCGGCAACGGCGCGCAGGCGCGCGGAGCCGACACGGGCTTCATCGCGCTCCGGGAGATCAATGACACCGACCGCATATTCCCGCCTGGTTGCCGCCAGCGGACCGACGATGGTGTTGACGTCGGCGGCGAAGCGCGGCGCGAGCTCGTGCTTCTCGCGCCCAAAGAACGAGAGCACGGCTTTGTCCGCCTTGATGGTGCCATCCCCAATCAGCCAGCCCAGCGTACGGCCAAGCTCGGCGGAACCGGCGCTGCCGAAGCCGCCTTTGCGATTGAGGATATGAATCTTGTCACCAGCCTGGAGCGCCTGGAGTTCGACCCAGCCGCGCGGTGTCATTACCCGGTGGTCGGCGGTAGCGCGCAGCCGGTAGCCCTCTTTCGTCCGCAGGCTGTACACCAGTTTCGTGCCGGTCGGGAAGACGGCACTGGCGACGGCGGTGGTCGCCGCATGACCGAAGCGGCCATCCGTGACGACGCCGAGCTGCTGGCCTTCCCGCGCGAGCTCGTCGGCGCGCCGCAAGCCGTCGCTGGTGTAGATGAGTGTGTCGCCCGTGACGCACGGATTCACACAGCGGATATTCTCGTAGTACCACGTATTGGAGCGCGTCTGGCAGCGTTCCATGAAGACCAAGCCCGGTTCGGCCGTCGCCCAGGCGCTTTCACAGATTTTGCGCCAGATATCGCGCGCCTTGACGGTCTTGTAGACTTTGACCTGGCTCGCCAGTTCGGGATGCGCGGCGACGTTGGCGCGCGTCGGGAATTGCAGCGCCCAGTCGGCGTCGTCCTTGACGGCCTGCATGAAATCGTCCGACACGGCGACGGAGATATTGGCGTGCTCGATCGCGACCGGGCTATTCGTGCGCGGGTCAATCCGCTTGGCGGTGATAAAGGTCTCGACGTCGGGGTGGTCGTCGTCGAGCATCAGCATCAGCGCGCCCCGGCGCGAGCCGCCTTGCTGGATGACGTCGCCCGTGGTGACGGAATAGAGCTCGGCCCAGGAGACCGGACCGGAGGAATGGCCGTTAACGGTCTTGATATACGAGCCTTTCGGCCGCAGGCTGGAGAGATTGACGCCCACGCCGCCACCGCGCGCCATAATCTCCACCAGAATCTTCAGGTTGTCGAAGATACCGCTCCGGCTATCTTCGGGCTGGCTGATGACGTAGCAGTTGTAGTAGGTGACGGCGTGCGGCGTGCCCGCACCGGCGAGGATACGTCCGCCCGGCACGAATTTGAAGTCGGCCATGACATCGTAGAAGCGGTCCTCCCAGAGCTGCCGCTTCTCGTCGGTCTCCTCGACGGCCGCGATGCCGCGCGCGACCCGCCGCCACATCTCTTCCGGCGTCGTCTCGATCGGCTTACCAGCCTGGTCTTTGAGCGAATAGCGGTCCATAAAGACCTTGGCGCGGACGCCTTCGAGCACCGTGCTGTGCTGAACCGTGCCACCCTTGCCGGGCTTTGTGCCGCTGACTGTCATCGGCTGCCTCCTTTGGCTCGCTCCGCGCTCCACTTGCCTGGGTTCCAGGTCTTCACAATCCGTCCCGCAACCAGCGCTGCCCGCTCTGCCGAGAGAATCTGTGTCCGGGTGTCAGCGCCTGCCCAGGCTGACCCCCAGTTTCGCTCCTAACCATAGCGTTTTTGTGCCGGACTGTCAAAACATCTGTTCTGTACGTGCAGTCCGATCCGTAGTGTACGGACATCACGCGCCGTTGTCAATGCTCTGCCTTCACGACTTCTTGAAAATAGTCCGGCATAATGAGACAGCCGCGCTGGTTGGTCGTGGCAACCCGCTGGGCCTACCGGCGACGCGAGTAGCGACCCGGCTTCATGGCGTAGTTTCTGCGTTGAACGATGCTGGCGCCTTGCTCCGCCTGGCGCGGCCCCGATTATCGAGGTAGCCGACGCTGCGGTGCGCCCACGCAGGATGGGCTGTGCCACCGGAGGCACGGTGACAGTTGAGAACGGATGGCTGGAGGGGATAATGCGGCGCCGACGATTTCTGACCCAACTGGCGCTCTTCATGCTGGCGCTGCTCCTGACACTGGCGGGATGCAGTCTCACTAATGGTACCACGCAGAAACCAGCAACCGCGACGAGCACGTTGCATACCACAAATCCAACCGCGACGACCAACTCCGTGCCGCTCTCGCAGCAAGCGTCCGCAGCGGCCACGACGACATCAGCCACGACAGGCAGCGCGACGACGGGTAGCGCCGGCAGCACGCCGGCGGGCGCCGCACCACCGGCGGCATTACCCGACGTCGCCGGTGTCGCACAAAAGGTTCGCCCGGCGACCGTGCTGATTCTGAATATTGTGCAGGGCCGATCCGCTGGCGGCAGCCAGATCGCCAACCCAGGCGGCCAGCCCGGCGATGTGCCGCAAGGCGCGGGCACCGGGTTCATTATTGACGCGTCCGGCGTCATCGTCACCAATAACCACGTCGTCGAAGGCGCGCAGAAACTCTCCGTGGTGTTGCCGGACGGGCAGCGGTTCGATAACGCGCAACTGCTCGGCGCCGACCCGCAGACGGACCTGGCCGTCATCAAAGTGCCCGGCGAGGGCAAGAACTTGCCGACCGTGCCACTGGGTAGCTCGTCGCAGTTGCAGGTCGGGGAATGGGTCGTCGCGATCGGGAATGCGCTGGCGTTGAAGGGTGGGCCGACCGTAACGGCCGGCGTGGTCAGCGCGACCGGTCGCGATGAGCAGGAACCGGGGGAAACGCGCGGCTCGACTGGGCCAATTCTGCACGACCTGATTCAAACCGACGCGGCCATCAATCCCGGTAACTCGGGCGGGCCGCTGGTGAACATGAAGGGTGAGGTCGTCGGTATCAACACGCTGGGCGCGTCGGACGCGCAGGGCATTGGCTTCGCCATCTCGATTGACTCCGCCAAACCGGTCATTGACGCGCTGCGGCAGGGCCAGCAGGTGGCCGGGCGCGGCACCGGCCAGGCGTATCTTGGTATCCAATCGCTCACAGTAACGCCCTCCATCGCGGCGGCGAACGGCCTGTCGCGGAATGACGGGGTCGTCGTCGTCAACGTCATCACCGGCACGCCGGCCCAGAAGGCGGGCTTACAGCAGGGCGACATCATCATTGGCCTTGACAACACCGCCATCGCCGACCAGAACGACCTGCAAAATGCCTTGCAGCAGCACAAGCCCGGCGACACCGTGACCCTGAAAATCGATCGCAACGGCACGCAGACGACCGTGCAAATCACGCTGGGCGACCGGCCGCAGCAGTAGCGAGTCGGGCAGTCGGGCGCACCCAGAGGGTACCCGGCAGTCGAGCAGGGGGTTCTGGTCGGCACGATGTCTGACGGCGGGCGTGGTGCTGACGAGGGGTTGCGCCGAATGAATTCGGCGCGCAGCGAGACCTACTGCGTGGGTACCTCGCCAAGAAGTCCCTCTGGGGTTGGGGCTGGTCAACGCCTCCGCCAATCACTAGCTCCGGCGTTGGGCTGAACGCAGTCCCCACGCACGGGGACTTTGTGGCCGCAGCCCGTAGCCCGGATTGAAATCGGGGGTACCCTCAACGCCACCGCGCTCACCGCTGAACGGAGCAGGCCAATGGCGCCACGCGAACCCAGGTCCGGCGCTGTCCTCAGCCGGCGGGCGCTCAACCGCGCCACACTGGCGCGGCAACTGCTGCTCGGCCGCGCCGACTTCTCCATCATGGACGCGGTCGCTCACCTGGCCGGAATGCAGGCGCAGACGCCGCACACCTGGTACGTCGGCCTCTGGTCGCGCCTGGCGAACTTCCAGCCCGACGAGGTCGGCGAACTGCTCATCAATCGCCAGCTGGTGCGGATCGCGCTGATGCGCTCGACCATCCATCTCGTCACCGCCGCCGATTGCCTGGCGTGGCGGCCAATCATCCAGCCGGTGCTGGAACGCGGCCTGAACAGCACTTTCGGCAAGCGCCTGACCGGCATTGACCGCGCGGCGTTCGTCGCCGCCGGCCGGGCGCTGGTGGACGAGCGTCCGCTGACCTTCGCGGCGCTCGGCGCGCGACTGGCCGAGCAGTGGCCTGGCCGCGACGAGGCGGCGCTCGCCCAGGCATTGCGCGCCTGGGTGCCGCTGGTGCAGGCGCCGCCGCGCGGCATCTGGGGCCGCAGCGGGCCAATCGCGCACACCAGCGCCCAGGCGTGGCTCGGTGCCGACGTCACCGCCGCCCCGTCGCCGCAGCACATGGTCCGGCGCTACCTGGCGGCGTTCGGACCGGCCACTGTCAAGGACATCCAGGTGTGGTCCGGCGTGACCCGGCTGCGCGCCGTGGTTGATGACCTGCGGCCCGAACTCGTCACCTTCCGCGACGAGCAAGGCCAGGAACTCTTCGACCTGCCCGGCGCGCCGCGCCCCGACCCGGCCACACCAGCGCCGCCGCGCTTCCTCTACGACTACGACAACCTCTTGCTCTCCTACGCCGACCGCAGCCGCGTCATCACCGACGACTACCGCCGGCAGGTCTACGCGCCGTACGGTCCGCCGCCCCAGCTCGTGCTGATTGACGGCTTCACTGGCGGCGACTGGCAGGTCGCGCGCGAACGTGACACCGCCACCCTGACCATCCGCCCCTTCATCCCGCTGTCTGCTGAGGACACTGCCGCGCTAGCAGAGGAAGGCGCCCGCCTGCTCGCGTTCATCGCCGCCGATGCCGCGACCCGCGACGTCCAGATCACCGCGCCGGTGTGACGGCTGGCGGTGGCGTAGCCTGTGCTATCATGCCTGACATTGCTGTGCTTGATTGAGGCGGGCCGCCGGGCCTGTGGGGGAGGAAAACAACGATGGAATACCGGTTCGCGCGGCGGGTAACTTCGATCGGGCCGTCGCTGACGGTGCTTGTCTCGGACCGCGCGCGGCAGTTGCGCGCGGCGGGCCGCGATGTGATTGACCTCGGCGGCGGTGACCCCGATTTCCCGACGCCCGCGCATATCGTCGCCACGGCGGCGGACGCGATGGAAGCGGGCGACACGCACTACGTCGCCAGCCCCGGCATCATCGAACTGCGCCGGGCGATCGTGGACAAGTTGCGGACCGAAAACGGCCTCGACTATACGCCCGATGAAATCATCGTCACACCGGGGGGCAAGCCCGCCGTCTACGCCTCGCTGATGGCGCTGGTGGACCGCGAGGACGAGGTACTGGTGCTCGATCCCGGCTGGGTCTCCTACGCGCCGGAAGTCGTGCTGGCCGAGGGCCAGCCGGTCATGGTCCCCTTGCCGACCGACGACAACTTCCGCGTCACCGCCGAGTTACTGCGCGCCTACATCACCCCGCGCACGAAGGCGCTCATCTTCTGCTCGCCGAACAACCCGACCGGACGCGTCGCCACCGACGACGAACTGCACGCCATCGCATCAGTCGCCCAGGAACACAACCTGATCGTCCTGAGTGACGAAATCTACGAGAAACTGGTCTACGACGGCCGGACGCATCGCAGCCTCGCCACCCTGCCGGGGATGCACGAGCGGACGATCACGCTGAACGGCTTCTCGAAAGCCTACGCGATGACCGGCTGGCGGCTCGGCTATCTCGCCGCGCCCGCGCCGATCGTCAAGCAAATCCTCAAAGTCCACAGCCACTCCGTCACCTGCGCCACCTCGTTCGGCCAGCGCGGCGCCGTAACCGCCCTGACTGGTCCGCAGCACTTCATCGGCGAAATGGTCGCCGCCTACGACCGCCGCCGCCATCTGGTGACCGACGGTCTGAACGCCATCCCCGGTGTGCGCTGTGCGCTGCCCGAAGGCGCGTTTTACGCCTTCCCCGACATCACTGGCACGGGGCTATCATCGGCTGACTGCGCCGAACTACTGATTGACCAGGCGGGCGTCGCCGTGACGCCGGGCAGCGCCTTCGGCCCGAACGGCGAAGGATTTCTGCGCCTCGCCTACTCCACCTCCGATGACCTGCTGCAACGCGCGGTCGAGCGCATGGGCAACGTGTTGGCCG
>DASUBC010000702.1:0-2778 GCA_035763465.1 Thermomicrobiales bacterium | reverse complement strand
CGCGATGGCGATCCGGCCGGCCAGGCGCCGCGCCGGCGTGCGCACCAGCCCGCGCCGGAGCAGCGGCACGTCGGCGAAGCTGTGGTGCGTGCCGGCGAAGATCACGCGTTCGGGCAGGTCCGCCAGCTGCTCGCCGCCGAGTACGATCGTCCGCGTGACCGCCGCCCGGTAGAGCAGATCGAGCGGCAGGCTCAAGAACCGGAAGACTCGTCCCCAGGTATAGGGCCACGCTGGCTGCGTCGTGGCGGACCCTGCGCTCACTACCGATTGCATCGCCTCTTCCCCTCCGTCGTTATGCATCACACTGTCTGCGCCCAGCATGGCACACGACCCCTGCGGCCCGGCTGCGGCGGCACTACGGCGAGACTGCGGTGCGAAAGCGTTCTAATGAGCCGCCTGTGGTTTGAGCCGCTGGTAGGCATACGAGCTGACGAGTAAGAGGAGGCCAAGTCCGATGAACGAGGGCACCTTGTAGGTCGCGTCGAGCGATGCCAGGTCAAACAGAAAGACTTTAGTCGTCGCCAGCGCCAGCAGCGCCAGGCCGCCCGCGCGTAACGGGCCGATCCAGCGCGCCACGCCAGCCACGAACGCCGCGCCGCCAAGCACCGCCCAGAGGATCGAGAGCGCCACCTGGGCCTGTTTTTGCAGTGAGGCGAGGTCGGCGCCTGGCCGAACAGCGCTCTGGAAGGAGTCAACAACGCCAACCGAGAGCAGATAGACGATCAACGCCCCGGCGAGCATGGCGAGCCACCGCGCCCGGCGATCAGCACGATAGAGCCAGGCCGCGCCCACCAGCGCGACAACCAGCGCGCCGAGCGCGGCCGTGGCGCCACTCCAGAAGAGCGGGTGGTTGACCGCCGACCGCGCGTGGACGGCGAGCCGGTCGGGCGCGGCGACGTCAGTGAGCACGATCCAGAATCCCTGGCCGGCGATCATGGCGGCGGCGCCGAGATAAGGACGCTTGCCCACCGGGTCCCACCGTCCCAGGCAGCACAGCGCGAGCGCCAGGAGCGACCAGATGACGACTGTCGGGGCGGCCGGCACTTCGAAGGGCGTCAGGTATTGCGCGACTACGAACGCCGCGACGATGGCAAGACGCCGCGCCAGCGGGTGCACATCAAGCCAGCCAGCCAGCAGGCTTGCGGCGATCAGGATCACGGCGGCGAGCGTCCCGGAGTCGGTGAATGGCCGCGCGGGCAAGAGCACGAGGCCCAGTACCGGCAGCTCGACTGTGGTCAGGTGGACGACCGCCAGAGCGGCGGCGAACAGCGCCGGGGCGTACAGAAGACCATGAACGCGGTCGGTGACATCGCTGTTCGTGGGCATTCGGTCGCGCAGAAAGGTGAGGCCGCGATTCAAGGCGATCGCCAGCACGGAGACGGCCGCCCAGCCCGTCAGCAGAGCGACGCCGGAGACTTCAAAGGCCAGCGCGTAGATCACAAGTAGTGTGCCGAGCGCGGCCAGCGCTTCGCGGACCCTGGCCGAGCGCGCGAAGTAGCCGGCGGCGGCAAACGCTAGGAGGATAAAGCCGAGCGTGGTCGCCGAGGCATTGAGGAACGGCCGCGCGTGGTTAGGCGTGCTGATCGGCAGGGCGAGAATAGGATACTCGTACAGCAGCAGGTGCGCGATCGCGAGTGTCCCGACGATGGCGCCGGCGATCCCGCTGTACCCGTGCCGGCGCCAGCCGTACACCCAGGTCAGCGCCACCCCTTCGGCGGCCCAGCAGATCGGGATGGCCGACCCACCAAGCAGGAGCGGAACAGCGGAGGTGAGGGCGGTCAGCCCGACGCCGGCCGCCAGCAGACCGAACGGATGGCGCTCCCCTTCCGCCGCGAGAAAGTAGGCGGCGAGAAGGAAGTGCGCGCCCGCAACGATCAGCAGGAAGAGCCCACGTGCGCCTGCCGCGCCGTGCAGGTTGAGGAGCATGAAGCCGACGAGGGTGGCCGGAGGATAGCCGAAAACGCCACCGCCTGCCGCACTGTGCAGGTTGAGGAGCGTGAAGCCGGCCGCTACCGCGAAGATGGCGTTGACCGTCAGCAAGGTCGCCGACGTGGGGCGTAGCTGGTGGCGACGGGTGCGGAACTCCTCCCCTCCCGCGGCCAGCGCGTTCAGGAGCCAGAAGCCGCCCAGAGCCGCCAGCCCGGTCGCGAGTCCGGCGTCCCCGGTCAGCCAAGTCCACAGCTGGGGCGCGGTGAGGAGGAACGCGAGCGAGGAAAGCCAACCCCAGGAGCGGTTGAGCGCGATCGCGGTCGTGCCGAGTAGCGCCGCCGCGAGGAAGGCGATCGTGGCGAAGGTTGGCGACGCGCCGAGGAGTGGCGGCGCCACCAGCGCCGTCACCAGACCGTAGCCGGCGACTACCTGCGAGTCGGCGCGGATGGCGATTACCGCCGCGCCGATCGCCGTCGCGAGCGCCGCGACCAAGCCCACCTCGACCGGAATCAAGCCGTAGAGCCGCGTGGCGGCGACGAGCGCCAGGCTGATCATGCCGAGGCCCACCGCGACGAGCACATGCCCGAACCGCGCTTCGCGGCGCTCGAAGAACCAGGCGCCGCCGGCGACGAGACCCAGGCCGGCGACCAGTTCGATTCCCACGCGCCCGGCCGGCCCGATCCAGCCACGGGTGAAGGCCAGGCCGATGAAGAAGACGGCGCCGATCAGGATCGCCAGTCCGCCGAGCCAGGCCAGTCCGCGACCGCTCAGCAATTGTTCGAAATCGCTCAACGACCAGCTCGGCTCGGTCGCGCTCCTCTGTGGGGCCGGCACTGCCGCAACGGGCAC
>DASUBC010000701.1:0-3155 GCA_035763465.1 Thermomicrobiales bacterium | reverse complement strand
TTGCTGACGTTCTTTACGAGCTCGTCGGCGCTCTCGCGCTGGCGGGCAGAACGCAAGCGCGCGGCCACCGGCGAGATGGCCAAGGACGAGCGCCGCGATCTGGCGCAAACACTGGCGAACGGCGGCGTTGCGGCGGCGTTGGTGGTTGTCGGACGCCTGCGGCCGGCGACGCCGTGGCTGCCGGCACTGGTTGGCGCGCTGGCGACGGTGAACGCCGATACCTGGGCGACGGAGGTCGGGCTGCTGAGTCGCCGCCCGCCGCGTCTCATCCTCACGGGCCGGGTAGTCGAACCCGGTCTGTCGGGCGGCGTGACGCCGCTCGGTCTGGGCGCGGCAGGGTGTGGCGCGGCGCTGATCGGCGCGGTCGCCGCGCTGGGTACGCCGCCTCGCGACTGGCGCTGGGTCGCGCTGGCGACCAGCGCCGGTCTGGCCGGCAGCCTGGTGGATAGTTTGCTCGGCGCGACGGTGCAGGCACGTTACCGCTGCCCGGTCTGCGGAGTTAACACTGAGCGCCGGTGGCACCGCTGCGGCGCGGCGACCGAGCGAGTCGGCGGCTGGCGCTGGATGGAGAACGATGCGGTAAACTTCGCAAGTTCGCTGGCCGGCGCGGCGCTCGGCTGGCGCTGGTGACGAGACGGTAGACGGTAGTGGTGGCGCGCTGCTGGGGAGAGATTACTGGCTGCTGCTAAGTGCCGTAGCCACGATCACCTATCATCTCGTTCACCCGCAACCGGCTTGCACGAAAGGCGTTGTACCCTTGCTGGCGCAGACCGTGACGTTGGCCGTTCCACTCGGCGCACCCTGGTCGCCGTGGTCGTCGTGCGCCTATTCGCACTGCGCTACCCGTTCCGCGGAGGATTCCACCGTGCGTCTGGCCCCTCGCCTGATCGTCTTCCTCGCGCTGCTGATGCTGCTGTTCTCGGTTGGTCCGCGCGCCGACGCCGCGCCGCCTGCATCGCCGCAGGCCGATGCCTGGTCCTATGCCCATGTGCCGGGGACATTGCTCGTCGGCTTCCGGCCCGACGTGGCCGCCGGGTTCGTGCCGGGCCTGACGGCGTCGTTCGATCAGTATCTCACGTCGCTGGGCGTCCAGGTGGCGAGTCCCAGCATCGGCGACGGCAACACCTACCGGCTCCAGTTCGCGCCAAATGACGATCTCAAGGCACGGCATGACGCCTTGATGCAGAATCCCGCCGTCGCGTTTGCCGAGCCGGACTACATCATGACCTTGCAGTCGGCTGGCGCTGTGCGGTTGCTCGGCGATCCGGGCACCCAGCAAAGTCCACAAAGCACCGCGCCACTTGGTCCCAAAGTACCGAACGACGCGAATTATCCACAACAGTGGGGCCCGGCGAAGATTGGCGCCGACCTGGATTGGAGTACGATCACGACGGGTGGCCCCGTGCTGATCGCGATGCTTGACACCGGCATCTCATCAACGCATCCTGACCTGAAAGGGCGCGTCAAGCCCGGCTTCGACTTTGTCAATAACGACCCCGATGCGTCTGACGACAACGGTCACGGCACCTTCACCGCCGGCGTCGCGGCAGCGACCGGCAATAACAGTATCGGCGTGGCGGGTATTTCCTGGGGCGCACTCTTACTGCCGGTGAAGATTCTCGACCAGGACGGGCGCGGCCCGGTATCGGCGTTCGCGCAGGGCATTCGCTACGCGGTGGACCAGGGCGCGCAGGTGATCAACGTCAGCGCCGGCGTGCCGGTGCCGTCTCAGACGATGGAAGCGGCGGTCTCGTACGCGGTCGGCAAGGGCGCGATTGTGGTAGCGGCATCGGGGAATCAGGCCGATGGGGTACAGAATTACCCGGCGGCCTATCCGAACGTCATCGCCGTCAGCGCCTCGACCCAGGACGATCATATCGCCGATTTCTCCTCGTATGGCTCGTATGTCTGGGTCGCCGCGCCAGGGAAGAATATCGTCAGCACCTACTTCCACGACGGCGACACCTATGCCGAACTGAGCGGCACCTCCGCGTCCACGCCGTTCGTCTCGGGCGCGATTGCGCTGATGCTCTCCCAGAATGGCAATCTGACGGCAAGCGCGGTGCGCCAGATTCTCAAAGCGACGGCGGTGGACATCGGTCCCGACGGGTTCGATACGCACTCCGGATATGGTCGCATTGACGCCTTCCACGCGACGATCCTGGCGACCGACCCGTCCTCCGCAACGCTGAAGGCAGCGACGGTCGCGCCGGCGAACGGTCAGAACACCGACGCCTTTCAATTGACGGCGTCGGGTTTCACGCCCGGCGAGCCGGTGACGGTCTGGCTGGTAGGCAACGACAACTTCTATCGCTATTTCGGTACCAACCGCTTCCCGCAACTCTACGCCAACGCGAGCGGCACAATTCAGATCGGCCTGAGCACCAATGAGCCGCTGCCAACCGGACCAATTCAAGTATTGGCGTATGGTGAGACCAGCAAGAAACTTGGCGTGACGAGCTTTGTGACGAAGCCGGCAGTCAACACGCAGGCGTTCGCGCGGGTCGCGCCGGTACCAACGACCGATACGCAGGTCTACTTTGACGCGACCGGCCATACACTCAGTGATGTGTTCCTGCAATATTGGCAGCAGAACGGCGGGTTGGCGCTCTTTGGCTACCCCATCTCCGAGCCATTCACCGAGGTTAGTCCGGCCGATGGCAAGCCTTACACCGTCCAGTACTTCGAGCGCAACCGATTTGAACTGCATCCCGAGTTTGCCGGCACGCCATACGAGGTTGAACTTGGCTTGCTCGGCTCGGAAGCGACACAGGGCCGTTCTTTCGATCCCGCGCCGCCGCCCTTGATCAGCACCGATACGCGCGTCTACTTCCCCGAGACGAAGCACTCGCTTACGGGCGACTTCCTGCAATACTGGCAGCAGAACGGCGGCCTGGCGATCTTCGGCTATCCGATCTCTGAACCGTTCCAGGAGGTCAGCCCGACCGACGGCAAGATCTATCTGGTGCAGTACTTCCAGCGCAACCGCTTCGAGCTCCACCCCGAAAACGCCGGCACGCCGTATAACGTCCTGCTCGGCCTGCTCGGCACCGACGCGGCGAAGGCGAAGGGGTATATCACCAGATAGCGTTACGCCGCGCGCCCTAGCAGCCGTGAGGCCAGGCGGCGTTCGGCGGGGCCGATACCTCCGGTGA
>DASUBC010000700.1:0-3243 GCA_035763465.1 Thermomicrobiales bacterium | reverse complement strand
GGAAGAATGGGGCCAGGCGGAGGAGACAATCACCGCCTTCATTGACACCGCCGCCTACTGGCGCACGACGCGCGAGGCGTTGCGCCAGCACCGTACCCAGCCGGTGCAGTTCTTCCTCAATATGCCCGACGACCTCGCCGCCCTGGCGCGCGAAACCGAGTATTTCGTGCTGCTGCGCTCACGCGTCGAGACCACCCGGCCCGAAGACGACCTCTTCGCGGGCGTGCGCGCCGGTGCGGCGGTCGCCGCTCGGTAGATGATAGACACCGCCGCCAGCGGGCCGGTGAGTACGCTTTCTTATGGCCCCGATAGCTCCGGCGTAACGTGTTCACCAACCGCTTTAGCGGGCGGCTGTCTACCCATCCGCCGCCAATGTCACCGGCTGCGCGCGCGCCAGAATCGCCGCGCGCAGCCGCGCCAGATGTTCGGCGGCAGCAGCTGGGGCGTCGGAGAGTGGCAGGAGGTGCGTTTCGCCGGTAGCGCGCAGGCGCAGTTCGACCGCACCCTGCTGGTGCGCGCGACGGCCGAGCGTCAGCCGCAGCGGCAGGCCCAGGAGGTCGGCATCGTTGAACTTGACGCCGGCGCGTTCGTCGCGGTCGTCGTAGAGGACGGCCAGTCCGGCGGCGTGCAGGCGCGCGTAGAGGTCGTCGGCCGCCGCGCGGATGGCGTCGTCGGTGAGGTCCAGGCCGACCAGGTAGACGTCGAATGGCGCGACCGTCGCGGGCCAGATCAGCCCGTGCTCGTCGCGGTGAAGTTCGGCGATGCAGGCCATCAGGCGTCCGACGCCGATGCCGTAGCAGCCCATCACGATCGGGCGCGTCTGGCCGTCACGGTCGAGGAAGGTCGCGTCCAGCGCGGCGCTGTAGCGGGTGCCGAGTTTGAAGGTGTTGCCGATCTCCACGCCGCGCACCAGGCGTAGCGGCGCGGCGCAGCGCGGGCAGGGCGCGCCGGCGTAGGCGGCGGCGATGTCGGTGACGATATCGGCGGCGTAGTCGCGCGGATAATTCGTGTTCAGCAGGTGGTAGCCGGGCTGGTTAGCGCCAGCGACGAGATTCGGCGAACGGGCCACTAGGTCGTCAAGGACGATCGTCGCGCCGGTGACGCCAATCGGCGAGGCGTAGCCCGGCACGATGCCGGTGCCGGCCAGTTCGTCCACCGTGGCGGGGCGCAGTTCGGTCGCGCCGACCGCGTTGGCGAGTTTCGTCTCGTTGACCTCCATATCGCCGCGCACCACCGCGAAAATCAGGCGCTCGCCGGCCATGAAGAACGTCGCCTTCGCCGTGCGCGCCGTAGGAATGGCGAGCAGCGCGGCGAGAGATGCGATGGTCGGCGTCTCGGGCGTAGCGACCGGCTCCAGCGGCAGCGGCGCTTCGGCGGGCGGGTCCGGCTTCTGGAAGGTCGCGACCTGGCGGTTGGCTGCGTAGCCGCAGTTGTCGCAGAGCGCCAGCTGGTCTTCGCCAATGTCGGTCAGCGCCATGAACTCATGCGCCATCGTGCCGCCCATCATGCCGACATCGGCTAGCACCGCCAGCGGTTCGAGGCCGGCCCGGCGGAAGACGTTGAAGTACGCCTGGTACATCCGGGGGTAATAGCGGTCCAGGTCCGCGACCGCGGCGTGACAGGAATAGGCGTCCTTCATCGTGAATTCGCGCGTGCGGATCAGGCCGCCCCGCGCGCGTGGCTCGTCGCGAAACTTCGTCTGGAGCTGGTAGAGCGTGACGGGCAACTGGCGGTAGGAATGGACCTGCCTGCGGAGCAGGTCGGTGACGACTTCCTCGTGGGTCATCGCCAGCACCAGGTCGCGCTCGCCCCGATCGCGCAGCCGGACCAGTTCCGCGCCGATGGACTGCCAGCGCCCGCTCTCCTGCCAGAGTTCGGCCGGCTGCACGACCGGCATGGCGATCTCCTGGCCGCCGATCGCGTCCATCTCCTCGCGCAAGATCTGCTCGATCTTCTGCCGGACGCGCTGGCCGAGCGGCAAAAAGGAGTAGATGCCGGCGGCCAGCGGCTGGACGAAGCCGCCGCGCAGCAGGAGCTGGTGGCCGGCGACGTCAGTATCGGCCGGGGTCTGGCGCAGAGTCTCGCAGAACAGTTCCGTACGCCGCATGAATACTCCTTCTTCACTAGCGCGTCAGTGTGCCTCGCGGGCGAGCCGCATCAGCCAGACCGGCTCGCCGCTGTCGTCGGCGGCGATTGCGCGCACAAAGCGATAGCCGGCCCGCTGGTAGGCGCGAATCGCGACCGCGTTCTCCGGATGCGGGTCGATCAGGCAGGCAGTCGCGCCGAGCTGGGCGAAGACAACCTCCTGGGTGAACGCACGCAGCGCCGCCGCGCCGAGGCCGCGCCCACGTCGCGCCTCCTCACCGATTAGCATATCAATGCCCCACGCGCCCGTGTCGTCCGCCGCGCCGATGGAGCGCGCGTACGCCGGGTAGTCGGCGATGCGGTAGGTCTGGATGTAGCCAATTGGCTGGTTGCCATAGAGCATCAGAAAGGGCGCGGTCGGCGTTTCTCCGGCGATACGCGGCGCATACTTCTTCTCGACGGTGGCGTAGTCTGGGCCAGTGCCGTACCAGCGCGCGACAGCCGGTTCGTTCAGCCAGCGGTGAAGCAGCGGCAGGTCGGCCAGCGCCAGTGGCCGGAATCGTATGAGCGCCGGGTCAAATGATGCGCTGTTCACTGCTGTTCCCGCTCGTATTCATGTCCCTTGCAACGGCACGCGAAACGCGACCTGCTGGGTCTCCTCGCCGTCCGTGCCGAAGGCGAAATTGTCAATCGGGATGTCCCAGTTAAAGTCGCGCGTGGCAAGCTCGCGCACAATCGCCGACAGGCTCGCCGGCGTCAGGTCGCCGTATCCCAGCGTGATATGCGGCATCCAGTTCGGCGGCTCGTAGTATGGGCTGCGTTCGGTGGCGATTGGCGCGGTCAGTTGCCAGAGCGTCTCGTGCAGCCGGGTCAGCGCCGGGTTGCGTACGACGGGGAGGTAGAGCACGGGCTGCGCGCCGGTGAAGACACCCAGCCCGGTCGTGCGAACGCGAAAGGGCGCGGTCTGCCGGGCGAGCGGCACGAGCGCCGTCGCCAGCGCCGCCGGATCATAGTGGGTGGCGATCTGGTAGGAGAAATGTGGAAACGGCGTGATGCTGACGCCGCTGACGCCGAAATCGCGCGCCAGTTCGGCCCACACATCTTCCACGAGTGCCCAGTGCCGCTCGTCCAGCAGCGAGACCACGCCTTGCATCGCTA
>DASUBC010000699.1:0-3399 GCA_035763465.1 Thermomicrobiales bacterium | reverse complement strand
TTGGTGCCGAGCAGGCGCACGACCAGCGGCACGCGCACGTCAATCTGATTCAGGCCGTCCACGATGCCCTGCGCGATCACGTCACAGCGGGCGATGCCACCGAAGATGTTGAAGAGGATCGCCTTGACATGGGGGTCGGCCAGAATGAGTTGCAGACCCTTGACGACCTGCGCCGAGGTCGCGCCGCCGCCAACGTCGAGGAAGTTCGCCGGCGCGCCGCCCGCGAATTTGATCGCGTCCATCGTCGCCATCGAGAGGCCCGCGCCATTGACCATACAGCCGATGTCGCCGTCGAGTTTGACGAAAGCGAGGCCAGCGGCTTTCGCTTCCAGCTCGGTGGCGTTCTCCTCGTCCAAATCGCGCAATTCTTCGACGCCGTGATGACGGTGCAAGGCGCTATCGTCGAGCACCATCTTCGAGTCAATCGCGGCCCACTTGCCCGCGCCGGTCTGAATGAGTGGATTGATCTCGGCCAGCGAGGCGTCCTCGCCGACAAAGGCGTTGTAGAGTTGCTTCACAATCGTCGCGAAGGCGCTGATCTGGGCCGGCTCGATGCCCATGCCGAAGGCGAGTTCGCGCGCCTGGTAATCTTGCAGGCCGAGCGTGCGGTCGGCCGTCACCTTGACGATCTTCTCCGGCGCGACGCGCGCGACCTCCTCGATCTCGACGCCGCCTTCGGCGCTGCCCATGACGGTGATGCCGCGCTGCTCGCGGTCGAGAATGACGCCGAGATAATACTCGCTGGCGATGTCGGCGCCCGGCGCGACGAGCACCTGATGAACGATATGGCCGCGAATGTCGAGACCGAGGATTTGCCCGGCTTTGTCGGCGGCTTCGTCCGGCGATTTCGCCAGTTTGACACCGCCGGCTTTCCCGCGTCCGCCGCTATGCACCTGTGCCTTGATCACGACGGTGCCGCCGAAGGCGCGGGCCGCGTCGGCCGCCTCTTTGGGGTTACGCGCGACCCTGCCCAGATTAACCGGCAGGCCGTACCTGGCAAAGATTTCGGCCGCCTGGTACTCGTGGATATTCACTGCTGATTCCCCCATCTCGAACGCGAGCGCCGCGATGCCAGCGCCAGCGCACGGTCAAGCCTCGCGGCTCGACTTTTCCGGCACATCGCCCGCTATCATAGCACTACCAGTCGGCAGTCGTCGGTCGGCAGTCGTCAGTGTACCTGTTGAGAGGCGGTGGCCCGGCGGGCAGTGGTCTCGGATTGAAATCCGGGCCTGGGCACGCTAAGGCGTGAACGAAATCCGCTTCGCGGATTGTACCCTCCCGGCACGGGCAATGCCGCCAGCGTGCGTCTATACCCAGTCCGCGAAGCGGACTTCGCCAGGCATAGCCTGCCCAGCACGGGATTTCAATCCCGTGCCCAACCAGCAGCCCCGCATGCTGAACAGATATCAGTTTCAGTTTAGCCCTGCTCTGGCAGCCAGGCATGATGCTGATCAAAACCACTGACGACTGACGACCGACGACTCACGCTAATAGGGGAAGACGTGTCCTTCGCCGGGCGACGCGACCGCCGCTACCGGCTGCGCGAGTGGTGCGCCTTCGACGACCATGACGCTGCCAAAGAGCACGAAGAACCGGAGCCGCAGCGTGGGGCCATCGGCCGGCGTGACGGAGACGCGGCGCGACCCAAAGAGCGCGAATCCCTCGGCGCGCACACGGCTGCCGGCCGGCACGACAATTTTGGTCGAGCCGAAGACATTGACCGTGGTGAGTGTCGCGTCCGGAGCGGGCGGCTGCTTTGTCAGGTCGAAATAGGCGCTGCCGAACGCGACGATCGCCTGCTCGCTAGTCCAGCCGGGAGCAAAGCCAGCCGCGTTGGTGCTGCCAAAGATTGCGAGTTCCATCGCCGTGCTCCTCTCTGGTAAGTGGACTGGCGGCCCAGCCAAGCATAACCAACACCTTGCCTGCGCCTAACTATACGCCAGCTCGGCCAGCACGGCGCGCAGCCGTTCGGCGGTGAAATGCGTCTCGCCCGCGCCACAAGGTCGAAAACCGTGGCTTCGGGCGTCGCGAAGCCCGCATGCAGGTCGCGGCGGTAGTCGCCGGTCATTCGGCGGCGCGCTTCGCGCCATCGTAGGCGGGAAACTTGAAGGCCATCTCGCGGTTGAGCAGACCACCCTGCCAGAGTGCGGCGATTTGCCGGCGGTCGAGGTGTTCGCCAGCGAAAACGGATGGCAGCAGCAAATCTACGGCGGTCGCTTTGGAGAACATGCCGCAGGACCCTACGCCGAAAATCGGCGTCGCGCCGGCGTACGCCAGCCAGAAGAGGCTGCCCGGGTGCGCGGGCGCACCGAACGCCTCCATGCGCGCGTCAACCTGATCCAGGCCGCCGAGCATCGCATCGAGCGGGTCGAGCGCGTTGCCGCCGGTCGCCAGGATCAGTTCGGCGCCGGCCTGCTGCTGGCGGGCGAAGGCCGCGCCGACGGCAGCAGCGTCGTCCGGCACCTGGGCGACGTCGGCGAGGTCGCCGCTGAACCAGGCGATCTTCTCGCGCAGGCGCTGGACGACGCGCTCACGCTCACGCTCGCGGAGGTCTTCGCGGATCACCAGCCCCACGGACAACGGACGAAAGGCGAGTACGCGGACGACTCCAGCCGATCCACGCGCGAGGGACTCGGCCACGCGGATATTCTCTTCGCGCGCGACCAGCGGCGTGACCTTGACACCGGCCAGTGTATCGCCCGGTTCAACCGTCTGCCCGTCGTACCGCGTGAAAATCGAGACTTCGTCGAGTTCGTTGAGCGCCTGCAACGCCGCCGAGTCAAGGCGCAGCAGACCCCGCACGGTCGCGACCAGGTTGTAGCGCCCTTCGACCGGACCTTCGATCCGTACCTGCGCCCCAACTACCGCGCTCGCCAGGCGCCGCGCCGCATCAGCTTCGGGAATCTCCCCTTCTTCGAGCGCGACCAGATGCAACTGGCTATTGTCGGCTTCGCGCAGTGTCGCCAGGTCGGCGTCCGTGATGATATGACCTTTCCGTAACCGTGCCCGCCCGCCAATTTCGACATCGTGCGCGAGGATATGGCCGAGCGCCACCTCGGGCGCGAAATTACGCGGGTCAAGCGTCAGTCCCTTCATTATCCCTGTCCTTTCTCCATGCCAGCCGTTCAGTTTCTTCCTCTATCGTACACGTAGGAGTTCGTAGGGGATAGGGGATAGAGAATAGAGGTTCGCTACAGCGCGGTGTTGGTCTCCCAGCATGGCGCCGACGAGAGACTATCCCCTATCCCCTACCGCAGTGGTATCATCGAAAGGAGAGCGGCAGGCAGCGCACACTGGAAGGGGGTCCGCGATGACAACAACTGTGGCGGCGACCGTGCTGACGGAGTTTGACACGGAGGCGCGCATCGCCACCATTACGCTGAACCGGCCGGACAAGCG
>DASUBC010000698.1:0-12553 GCA_035763465.1 Thermomicrobiales bacterium | reverse complement strand
GGCCCATCCTCGTGTTATCCCCGGTTGCCAATAGGCAGGCTGCCCATCGCCACCAGTGTGACAATCGCGGACCGCCTCAGAGCGAGTATAGCACTGGGTGAGAGTAGCCTCTTCCTTTCAGGGAAAGGTTTGTGTGTGCTGGTAGTAACGGCGGACGCGGCGCTGCTGCGGGCCACTCCGGATTCATTCGGCGGCTACCAGCAGCGACACCGCGCCCACAGCAAGAACCAACGCCGTGTCGAGTGCCCCCTCTCCCGTGACACGGGAGAGGGGGTGAGGGGGTGAGGGCCGTTACTTCACCGACTGGTTGTAGAGGTCGAGTTGCTGGTTTACGTCCGATGTGCTCTTGTCGAGCGCGGCCTTCGCGGCGGACTTGCCGAGGATCACTTCCTCGATCGCGTTTTCGGTGGACTGCCGCGCCTGTGGGAAGACACCGATGACCGCGCCGCTCGTCGCCGGCGTCAGTTTCGTGTCGTGGAGCTGGTCCACCGCCGTCTTGAACTGCGGGTACTTCTGGAAGTTCGCCACCTCTTCCGGTAAGTCGTAGGTATCCTTGCGGATGGGGAAGTAGCCGGTATTGATGTGCCAGTACGCCTGCTGCTTCGGCTGCGAGAGGAACTGGATGAACTTCCAGGCCGCCTGCTTCTCGTTGGTCGCCTTGTCCTTGAGAATGTAGTTCGCGGCGCCACCCATGATGATACCACCCTGGTCCACGGTGGCAGCCGGGCGCGGCATGTAGGCTGTGCCGACCTCGAAGTTGCTGCCGGCGGCGGCGACGATACCGCGTAGCGCGGCGGTCGAATCCACCGTGATCGGCAGCTGGCCGGCGCCGAACGCCTTTTGCGTGTCGCTGGTGTTGCGGCCGAGATTTGTGGCGACGCCCTTGTCAATCAGCCCCTTCCACCAGTCGAGAACCTTAGTACCGGCGTCGCTGTTGTAGACGACTTTGGTGGCGCGATTGGCCCCGCGCCCGTTGTCGGGGTCGGCGTAGACGGCGTTCTGGGTCGCCAGCCACTGCTCGAAGAACCAGCCATAGATGGCGATGGCGATGCCGTATTGCGTCACCTTGCCGCCGCTGTCTTTCTTCACCAGTTTACCTGCGGCGGCTTCGATATCTTCCCAGGTCTTCGGCGGCTTCTCGGCGTCGAGTCCGGCGTCTTTGAACGCCTTCTTATTGTAGTAGAGAATCGGGTTGGAGGTGTTGAAGGGCATCGCGTTGAGCTTCTTGTCCACCGTGTAGTAGTTGAGGATCGCCGGCTCGTACTGGGTGAGGTCGAATTTGTCGGCGTCCACGAAGCTCTGCATCGGATCGGTCGCCTTCGAATCGATCATGAAGCGCTGGCCGATATCGTAGACCTGGATGATGTGCGGCACCGTCTTAGCCGGCAGGGCCGCCTTGAACTTGTTGATCGTGTCGTCGTAGCTACCCTGGTAGATCGGCTGGACGTAGATGTCGCTCTGGCTATCATTGAACTGATCGCACAGGTCGGTGACGATCTTGCCGTTGGTGCCGCCCATCGCGTGCCACCACTCCAGCTTCATTGCGCTGGCGTTCTTCGGCGGCTTCGGCGTGGCCGGCTGCGTCGGCAGCGCGCCCGATACGGTCGCCGTGGCCGCGCCACCGCCACCGCCACCACCGGCCGCCGTCGTGGCTGCCGGTTTGGTCGCGCTCGTGCCGCCACTCGTGCCGCCCGTGCCGCCAGCCGGCGTCGCGGTCGCGGTATTGCCGCACGCGGCCAGCAGCGCCGCCAGCGCGCCGGTCGCCGCCGCGCCCAGCCCCGCCTTCAAGACCATGCGACGAGAAAGGCGTTTGCCAGGCCGGGCATCATCGGTGTAGGTCATGGTTGGCTATCCTCCTTACCTGTTGTCACCACCGGCCGTCCCACTGACGACCAGCGTTTTCGGGCGCACAGCGCCCTACAGTCCACATCGCCCCATCACACCGTGGACGCCCCCGCAAACGAATTATGGATTGTGGATTGCGGATCAGGGCTGGTCGAGGCAGAATCCACAATCCACAATCCGCAATCCCCGTTACCCCTTGACTGCTCCCGCCGTGAGGCCGCGAATGAGCTGCCGCTGGCCGAGGAACAGGAGCACAATGGTCGGCACAACCGCCAGCACGACGCCGGTCATGATCAGCGTCGGCGACGTCGCCTCCTCGTTATTGAGGAAGCGCAGGCCGATCTGCATCGTCCGCATCTGCGGCTGATTTGTCACCAGCAGCGGCCAGAGATACTGGTTCCAGGTCTGCAAAAAGCCGTACACGCCGACCGTGCCGAGTGCCGGCCTGGCGAGCGGCACGACGATCTGCACCAGAAAACGCAGGCTGCTGCACCCGTCAATTTCCGCCGCATCGTGCAATTCCTTGGGAATGGTCAGGAAGAACTGACGCAGCAGGAACGTGCCGAAGGCGGTCGCGAGATATGGTCCGAAGAGGCCCAGATAGTTGTCAATCCAGCCAAACCGCTGGATCGTCTGGAAGTTCGGGATGATCGTCACTTCAAACGGAATCATCAACGTCGAGAGGAAGAGGACAAAGAGGACCGTGCGGCCCTTGAACTCGCGCATCGCGAACGCATACGCGGCCAGGCTGGCGGTGATCAGCTGCCCGATGACGACGACGACCGAGACGATCAGGCTGTTGAGCAGGTAACGGGGAATCGGCAGCCGGCGCAAGACTGCCTCGTAGTTCTGCCAGGTGAACTGATGCGGGACGAAGTGCGGCGGGTACAGGCTCGCCTCGGATGGCGCCATCAGGCTGATCGCCAGCGCATAGTAGATCGGGAAGATAATGACCACGACCGCCAGCACCAGCAAGACATAGAGCACCACGGTCTGCCAGACCTGCCGCCGCTGCCCTAGCGCGCCGCGCGTGGTACGTTTCGCTACGCTACTCATGAGTAATGCACCCTCGGTTCAATTACCAGAAATTGAATCGCCGTCAGCACGAGCATTATGAGGAAAAGCACCACCGCCTGGGCTGAGGCGTAGCCGACCTGTGAATTGATGAAGGCGTCGCGGTAGATGCTGTAGACGACGACGTTGGTGGAGTTCGCCGGCCCGCCCTTCGTCAGAAGGTCAATCTGGGTGAAGGACTGGAACGCGCTGATGATCGAAATGACGAGGACGAAGAAGAGCGTCGGTGAGAGGAGCGGTAGGGTAATCGAGCGAAAGAGCCGGAAGCCGCTCGCGCCGTCAATCTTGGCGCTCTCGTAAATGTCTTCCGGGATCGCCTGAATACCACTGAGCAGGATAATGAAGTTGAAGCCCAGCCCTGCCCAGATCGAGACGAACGCGACCGACCAGAGGGCCGGACGCGGCTCCGTCAACCACTGCACGCCGTCAAGACCGAGTGAGCGCAGCCAGTAGTTGAAGACACCCGCCGTCGGATTGTAAAAGAGCGCGAACACGAGCGCGGCGGCGGCCATGGACACACCGACTGGCAGCGCGAAGAGCGTGCGGAAGACCGCGATACCGCGCACCTGTGCGTTCGCCAGCACCGCCAGGGTCAGCGCGACCAGCACGCCCAGCGGCACCGTGTAGAGCGTGTAGAGCAGCGTCACGAGCAAACTATCGTGATACGTTTGCGAGTGGAGAATGATGTTGTACTGCTTCAGCCCAACATAGACGCCGGTGGAGAGGCCGAAGGGATTGGTGGCATAAAGGCTGAGGTAGAACGATTTGAAGAGCGGGTAAAAGACAAAGACGGTGAAGACGATCAGCGACGGCAACAGATAGAGCAACGATACCAGCGTCGCCTGCCCCACGCGCAGGCGTGAGCGTCGCGCCACCTGGCCCGGCAACGCCCGCGCCGCTGTCTGGGCGGCAGCAGGCCCGCTATTTGCCACTTTCACTCACGCTGCTCCCGCTTGCTCAGTGACCCCACGCCGAGGCGGCTCCCCTGGCCGCAACAGCAGAGTATCGCAGATTCGCACGGTGTGCTTCAATGAGTGTAGCACACGTTTGCAGTGATGGGGCGGCGCGTGCCTGGTAGCGTTTGGAGCCTGGCGGGCGGGGCACGGGATTGAAATCCTGTGCTGGGCAGGCTCTACCTGGACAAAGTGCGCTCCGCGCACTGGCGATAGATGGGCCAGGGCCATGCTCCACGCCGGTGGAGCACAGTCTGCGAAGCAGACTTCGTTCACGCGTGAGCGTGCCCAAGCCCGGATTTCAATCCGGGGCCACCTCCCGCCAGGCCACCGGCGCTGCACGCCTACGCACGGTAGCAATGCCCAGCGCATCGCGGCGAACCAACATGCGGGGTAGCGGTCTCGCGGGTGGGTAGTATGGTTTGTGCGCTGGCGGGCTTTGCTGACGCGCTGCCAGGTATAGCCCTGGTCAACTCACCATTACTGGCCGACGAACTGGCCGACCATCCCCTGGTCTTCGTGGATTTCGCAATACATCTTGTAGGTTTGTTGCTGGGGAGTAATTGTGAAACTCCGGCTCTGGCCGGGTTGCAGTTTCGTCTCCGCGACCAGGCCCTTGATTTCCACTTCGTGAATGTTCTGTCCCTGGTTGACGAAGGTCACTTTGACCGCCTTCCCAGCCGGCACGGTGACTGTCCCGGGATCGAAGACATTGTCCTTGACGTTGATCGTGACCTCGCTGTCAGCTGGGCCGGCGTTCGCGTTTTCCTGCGTGCCGCACGCGCCGAGCGCGAACACCAGTGTCAAGACCGCGAGCGCCAGCAGGAGCCGTGTCGCGGCAGCCTGCGGCACGATGCTGTTCACCATTGCAGTTCCTCCCCCTTGCCACAGTCGCGGTCAATAGATGCGCCGGACGGCCGGGCCACCGGCGCGTTCGGCGCGAAATTCGTATGTGTGCGAGCAGACGAGATTCAGGCGGTGCGGGCGACGCCGGCTGACGCGGGCGCTGGCGTGGGCGCGGGGCGCGAACGGTACCAGGCCGCCGCGCCAATCCCCACGAGGTAACCAACATACGCCAGCAGTTGCAGGAGCGATGGCTTCGAGGTGTAGCCCACCAGCGCCGAAAGCACCGCGCCCAGGCCCGTGCCATCAGGCAGGATATGGCCGGTGTTCCAGATATGCTCGATCAGCGGCGGCAACAGGTTGACTTCTTCGAACTCATGGACGGCGTAGCGCAGAATCGCCGCGCCAAAGACCAGCAACAGCACGCTGGTCACCTTGAAGAAGAGCCGCAGGTTCAGCCGCACCCCGACGCGGTACATCAGCCAGGCGACCAGAATCGCGGCCAGCAGGCCCACCGCCCCGCCAACGGCGATCGCACTCTCGGACGACGCGAATGCGGCGGCCGAGAGAAAGAGTCCTGTCTCCAGCCCTTCGCGCGCGACCGAGAAGAAGGCGAGCGAGAAGAGCGCCACCGTGCCGCCACCGGCCAGCGCCGCATCGACGCCGCGCTCCAGGCTGCCCTTCATGTGCCGGGCCTGGCGGGTCATCCAGAAGATCATCCCCGTCAGCATGACCACCGCAATCAGGCTGGTCACCCCTTCGTAAATCCCTTTGGCGGGGTAATCAAAAGAGGCGCCAATCGCCTGCAAGGTCAGCGCGAAGCCCAGCGTGAGCGCGACGGCCAGCCCCACGCCAGCCCAGACGCCCGTGGCACGCCGGCCCTGCCCCAATTTCCGCAGGTAGCCGAGCAGGATGGCGATGATGAGCGCGGCCTCCAATCCTTCGCGGAAGATCAATACGGCGGCGGGAACACTCACGACCTACCCTCCGGGTTTCGCCCTCCAAGCGCCCTGACATTCGCCTATGCGAACATCACGCTTTCATTCTCCCGAATTCCCGCCAGGTTGTCAAGTGGGGTAATAGCAGAAGAAGGGCAACGGCTCCTCATGTCTCTGGCGATGTACGCCCCGCCGGGGCCAGTTCGTTACCGCGTTCAGCCAGCTCAGTCCGGATGAGGTGACCAGGGAAGAGTGGGACGGAGTATGGGCATCAGCCAGCAGGCGGGACCAATCCTTCGCGTACGGCAAAGAGCGCCGCCTGGGTACGCGACGGCAGCGCCAGTTTCCCCAGGACGTTGCTGACATGCGTGCGCGCCGTCCGCTCGCTGATACTGAGGCGCTGAGCGATCTCTTTGTTCGCCGCCCCCCGCGCAACCAGCACCAGCACCTCGCGCTCGCGCTCGGTCAGTGCGTCGAGTGGATGCGGCGCAGCCGGCGCACGGAGCGTCCGCGCCAGGCGCGCAGCGACCGCCGGATCGAGATGGACTTCTCCACGCTGCGCCGCGCGAATCGCTGCCGCCACCTCATCGGCTTCGGCGTCCTTCAGCAGGTAGCCGTCGGCGCCGGCAGCGAGCGCGGCATGAACCTTGTCTTCCTCCAGAAAGCTCGTCAAGGCGACGATGGCAACTCCAGGATAGCGCGCCTTTATCGCGGCGGTGGCGGCGATTCCGTCAAGGCGCGGCATGAGAATGTCCATCAGCACGACGTCGGGCGGCGCCCCTGCCGCCGCCAGCCCCGCGATCTGGTCGAGCGCCTGCTCTCCGTCGGCTGCCTCACCGGCAACGACAATGTCGTCAACCAGGTCCAAATACGCGCGCATCCCGCGCCGCACCACGCCGTGATCGTCCACCAGCAGGACGCGAATCGCGTCACCTGTCATCCAGCTACCTCCACCATCGCGCCCGGCACGGTCGCACGCACCGTCGTCCCGTGGCCCGGTGCGCTGACAACGTCAAGCCGGCCACCGGCCACCTGTGCACGTTCTGCCATCGTCGTCAGCCCGAGGTGGCCCGGTCTCGGCATTGCCGGGTCGAAGCCGCGTCCGTTGTCGGTGATTTCCAGCGTCAGGCCGTCGCCAATCCGCGCCAGGCGCACCACCGCCTCGCTTGCGCCGGCGTGCTTGACAACGTTGTGCAGGGCTTCCTGCGCCAGGCGGTAGAGCTGTTCCTCGACCACCGGGGCGAGTGCCAGGCGCACCTCCGGCGCAAGCACCGCCAGTTGCATACCCTCGCGCGCGGTCAGCGCCGCCGCATGCTTCCGCAGCGCTGCCACGAGTCCTTCTTCGGCCAGCGCGCCGGGGCGCAATTCAAAAATGAGGGCGCGCATCTCGGCTAACGCGCCCTGCGTGAGCGCGCGCAGTTCCGCGACACCATGACCGGCCGGGCTATCTGCCGGCACGCCAGCGCGTTCGAGAGCAAGCTGCGTCGCGCGGGCCTGGAGCGTCGCGGAAAAGAGCGCCTGCGTGACGGAATCATGGAGTTCACGGGCCAACCGCTGGCGCTCCTCCAGCGCCGCCGACCGGCGCGCCTCGCCGTAGAGCCGGGTATTCTCCACGACGACCGCGGCCTGATCCGCAATCGCGTGCAGCACCGTTTCTTCCTCCGGTGACGGTTCGACGCCAGGGCGATAGTAAACATTGATCGCGCCGCGCGCCGCGCCACGATAGATGATCGGGACGACGACCGCCTTGTCCCACTCGGCGCGGCGCAAGAAGGGGTGACATGGCGCGAAGAGTGGTTCGGCGAGCGCCCACCGGGGCTGATCACGCACGACGATCATCGTGCGTTCACGGAATGCGGCGACGGTCGGCGAGCGAGCGCCATTGCGCCAACTCTCCTCCATCGCGGCGACGTACCCTGGCGGCAGCCCATGCTCGCCCGCGGTGTGCGCCAGTCCGGTGCGCTCGTCAATCAGCACAACGGAGCAAGCGAGCGCCCGTGTCGCCGCAACGACGCTGCCGGCAAGGCTGTCAAGCGTCGTCTCGAGGGATTGATCAATTGTCAGGCTCGCGGCGATGTGGGTGAGGGCTGTCGTCGCCCGCGTGCGCTCGTAGAGCCGCGCGTTTGCGATCGCCACCGCCGCTCCACTGGCGATGGCCTGGGCGAGGTCGGCGTGATGCGCGGTATAATAGCCTGGCTCCCGATGGGAAAGGCTCAACATGCCGAGCACCTGATCCTGGTAGACCAGGGGAATGCGCATCCAGGCGCGGTTGTAGGTGAACTGTCCGCCGACCGCCATGCGGTAACTCCGTGCAGCCGGGCTTTGGTCGCGCTCGTCCTGCACATCCGCGACGATGACCGGCGGCGGGACCGTCTCAACCCAGGGGGTCAACGCGCGGGGAATCCGCAGGCCGGGTTTGCGCGGTTGGCCCTCCGGCGCACGGTCGGCCACCAGCGCCAGCCCCTCGGCGTCCAGCAGCCAGACGGCCGCGCCCGTATAGGGCACAACGTGGGCAAGTTGCTCAAAGATCAGGTCGAGCAGTGGCGTCAATTCGAGCGTCGCGGCGAGGCGGCGCGATACCTCCAGCAGCGTCGTCAGTTCGCGCGTGCGTTCGGCAACCCGTTCTTCCAGGTGCTGATAGGCTTCCTGCTGCGCGGTAATATCTTCGTGCTGGACGACGACTTCGCGCACCTGTCCCGACTCGTCCTTGACCGGGAAGATCACCGCGCGCACCCAGCGGTACGGTATCGCGTCCAGGCCGGCGACCGCGGCGCCCGGCGCATACTGGATGGGCGGCAGTGTTGTCGGCTCGCCCGCGAATCCGCGCTCGACGGCTGGCAGCAGCCCACGTACGGCAAGTTGGGTATCGCGGCGGATGTTATAGCCGGCGATCTGGTCCAGCGTGGTATTCCAGAGACGCTCCCAGGCGCGATTGACCAGCAGCGGTGTTCCGTCCGGCGCGAAAACTTGCGTGCTCACGGGTGATTGCTCGAACAGCGTCCGGAACCGCACGTCCAGGTCGCGCCAGTCCGCCGCGCTCGTTACCACCCCGGCCGGCTTGTTCCGTGCCCCGTGACTTTCCATATGCTCTGCACCACCTCCCCGCCGAATCGGCGCCAACAGGCTAAGTATGGCACCGGGCGCCGGGCGCGTGCAGCCCGGTAACCGCCGGTGGCCGACGCTTGCCAGGAGTTCTGGCGGCGCGGGCCGTCCACCTACGTCAATTGTCGCGGTCACCTTCGCGTCACTTGCCCGATGTAGCACAAAGGCGCGCGGCGCATACTCGGAGTATGAAGCCGCCACGGCGCAGATCAGCGAGGTCTACACCAGCGGCGCACACTGGAGGAGAAGCACCGTGAGCCTGAGCAACGTTGTCCAGCAACCAGGCAACACCCCTACTACAGCCGGCGCCCCTACAGCAAGTGGCGCGCACGACACTGTGACCATCCGAACGAAGTTGCGGGCCTTGATCGAGCGGCGCCCAGTCGCGGCAGCCCTTGGGCTGTTCCTGGCGAATATCGTGCTCGTCTCCAGCACCGGCGCCGTCGCGAACACCGTGGCGTCAGCAGTGCCACAACTGCCCGACTTCATCGCGATGTGCGCCGGCATCCTCGGCGTTATCGTGCTGGTTTCCGTACTGGGCTGGTGGCGGGTTGTGGGATTCAACGACCCGGCCACCTGGCGCGGTCTGCGCGTCCTGGCACTCCCCGCCGCGACCTTCGTACTGCTGCCGTTCGTCGCTGGTTTCCGGCCCGTTGCCCCGGCCAGCACGGCCTTCTTCATCCTGGCCTATGCGCTGACCGGCTTCTATGAGGAAGTGCTCTATCGCGGCGTCCTGCTACGTGTGCTGCGTCCCACCGGCACGACGCGCGTCGTTTTCCTCGTGTCCGTCCTGTTCGGCGCGTCGCACCTGGCGAATGTGCTGTTTCGCAATCCCTTCATTGTGCTGGCTCAGGCGGTCGGCGCTTTCTGTGACGGTGTAGGACTCGCAACTCTCCGGCTACGCACGAACACGCTCTGGTTCGTCATCGGCCTGCACACCCTGCACGACCTCTTCCTGCACTACACTCGCCTGCCGAAGATTCCGCTCGACGTGGTGCAAGACATCATCATGCTCGCCTACGGGCTGTATCTCCTGCGCGGTCTGCGGGCCGCTGAACGGGGCAAGTAGCCGGCGCAGGCTGGCAGGTCGCAGGTTCCACCCTGGAACCTGCGACGGTCAGCCGGCCGCGAAGGAGCAGACCATGGCTCTCATTGCGGGGCGCTGGGGGCAGAACGAGACGGCCCTGGAGCGCCTCATCTTTTTCAGCGATGCCGTGTTCGCCATTGCCATCACTCTGCTGGCGCTGGAAATCAGGCTGCCGGACACCGCTGCGGCCGACGCCACGGCTCTGGCTCATCAGGTGCTCGACCTGGCTCCGAATATGATCGCGTTCGTTATTACGTTCCTGGTCATCGGTAGTTACTGGCTCGCGCACTACCGAATCTTTCACTACATCACCCGTTACGACTCCCGGTTGCTATGGCTGAATCTCTTCTTCCTGCTCTGCATCGCCTTCATGCCCTTTCCCTCGGGCCTGCTGGCCCGCCACGGCGATACACGCTTCGCCGTGACCTTCTATGCTGTCTTTCTCGCTATTACCGGGCTGATGTTGAGTGTGATCTGGCTGTATGCCACCTGGCGCAGCCGGCTCGTGCCACCGGGCCTGAGCGCGACAATCGTGCGCGACAACGCGCTGCGCCTGCTGGCTGCCGCCGGCATCTTCCTCGGCTCGCTCGTCCTGGTCTTCTGGCGCCCCTATGCGGTGGAGGGCTCGTGGTTGCTGCTCATCCTGGTGCGCCCAATCGTGGAGCGGTTTGATGACTGAAATGCGGGCGCTGGACAAAGCCGCCCCGCTGCGCGTACTTATCGCGGACAATGACGGACGCGTGCGGCGAGCGCTGCGGGCACTCTTGGCAGCGGAGCCAGATATCAGAGTCGTCGGCGAGGCCGCCACGGTCGCGGAGGCGCTGGCCCAGAACAACGCGCTCCATCCAGCGCTCATTCTCCTCGACCTGCTCCTACCGACCGCCGACGATGGGCTACAGCTGGTCCGCATGCTTGCCGGTCCGCCCGTCGTCGCCCTCAGCGTGCGCGGCGGTTTGCATGGCGCCGCCTTCCAAGCGGGCGCCGCCGCCTTCGTCGAGAAGGGTAGCAGCGCGGAGACGCTCCTCGCGGCTATTCGTGCCGCCGCCCGGACGGCCGTTCGGAACCAGCCTGACCTGTAATTCCCAGCACGGTATACTGGCTGCCCACATACTGGCTAGTGTGCGGGGATATCTCGTGCCGATTGGCGGATCATTCAGGCGGCAGGTTACTCGCCACGTTACAGTTCGCTTCTTCTCCGCCGGTATTGTGGCCGCGCCCCGCTACAATGCGACATCGCCCGTGCGGTCAGTGCGTTCTTCGAGGATTTGTTCCTCTGCCGTGGACGGGTCGCCTTTGTCGTCCATGATCACACGGCGGATGATTGCCGCGCGCCGCCGCGCTTCGCGCGCGCGCTCGTTGAATCGTGTCACAACATAGTCACGACCGCGCGCCGCCGAATCTCTGGCGAGCCGGTCCGCCGTCAGCGCGCTCTCCAGCAGGGTATTGTAGGCATACCAGAGCGCCTCCTCCAGCGCCACGTCCTGCCCTTCGAGCATCGAGTCGGCGCTGAAGGCGTGGCCCGTGCGGCAGCGGAAGCGCACGAGCTCGCCCTCGCGAATCTCCCACAGCGGCCCCCGGCACTCAGGACAGGTGAGCGCCGTGAGTTTGCCGGGCTGTGCGCCATGCGCCAGCGCCGCCGGATCCTGGCTGGTAATGCCATATTCGTACTCCATCTCCCGCGACACTGGATATTCTCCTTCCTCCGCCGCTGGCTCAGCGGCCAGCTGTCCCAGGAGCGGCGCGATCGCCGCGAGCGACACACAATAGTCAACCGCCACATATTTCAACGCGCTCTCCGGCATGCCTGAAAAGAGCGCCTCGGCGGGATCCTGCACGACCGCGATGCCGCCGCGCTGCTTGAGGGCCAGCAGGCCGGCGGTGCCGTCGTCGAGCGCGCCGGTGAGGACGACCCCGACGGCGCGCGGCCCGTAGGCGCGCGCCGCGCTCCGAAAGAGCACATCTACCGCCGGGCGATGCCGGTTTTCGCGCGGCCCGCGCACAACTCGTACAACGCCTCGGTCAATGATAAGATGGCGATCAGGCACCGCCACGTAGACACGGCCGCGTTGAATCGGCTGGCCGTCAACAGCGGCGACAACCGGCAGCGCGCAATGCCGGTCGAGAATCTGGGGTAACGCGCTCGTCGAATCGGGCGCCAGGTGCAGGACGACGAAGACTGCCGCCGGCAGCGTGGTGGGGAGCGCCGCGCTCAACTCAATCAGGGCTTCCACGCCGCCCGACGAAGCGCCAATCGCGATAATGTCGTGCCCGGGCATCTTCCATCCCTTCTGTTGCTCTGCTGCATTGTGGACGATTGGCGACCAAGCGAACAAGGTGGCGGCCGGGAAGCACGGTGACACGCCAGTCAGCAGCGGTGGCACGCAGATTGTGTACCAACGACTGAGACCACCGCGATACCCTGCTTGCGAGTTCGCGCGTTGAAGGAAAGCGCGGTGTTCTCCGTGGGGCGACGAGCGCTTGCAACCGCTCGCCGCTTGACGGCAATTCCAGCCGGGATTACGCTACAGAGCCAGCCGGTTAGCAACTTTCTGTTGGCTGCTGACCCTCCGCATTTTCATACCAATGCTATAGTAGAAACGGGGGGGGTAGACAATGGCAGTTATGGGGAACAGCCAATGTCAGAGACAGCAGACGAACAGTCCTATTCACAACTGGTCGTGATTGGCTCGTCGGCGGGCGGCATCGAGGCG
>DASUBC010000697.1:0-3466 GCA_035763465.1 Thermomicrobiales bacterium | reverse complement strand
GCGAACTGCCAGCCGACCGACCAGCGTGGCGTCGCCCGCCCGCAGGACGGCGATCTGAACGGCGTGGCGCTGTGCGACATCGGTGCGTACGAGCTCGTGCCCGGCCAGTCCTTCACCATCACCCTCTCGGTGCAGGGCAGCGGCACGGTATCGCCTGGCCCTGGCGCGTATACGTTCCTGGCCGGCGCCAGCACGAACTTCGCCGCCACGCCCGCCCAGGGCAATGTCTTCCTCGGTTGGACGGTGGATGGCGTCTTCGTTGGCTTCGGCAGCCCGCTCGCGATGCCGGTGACGAAGAATCGCACCGTCGTCGCGACCTTTGCCCCCATCCAGAACTTCTGCGATGTCTCCGCAAGTGACCCGAACTACGAGGCTATCGTCAACTTCTCCGCGCGGAACGTTGCGCGCGGCTACGGCGATGGTTGCTTCCACCCGAACGATCTGGTGATCCGTGCCCAGGCAGCGGGCTTCATCACGCGCGCCCTCGGCCTGAACACCCAGAGCCACGGCAGCCCATACCCGGACCGCTGTGACCCAGCCAACCCCACCGACTGTGTGGACAACGAACTCTGGAACGATGTCGGCGTGCTGACCTTCTACGACATTGCGCGCGGCTATCCGGACAAGACCTTCCGGCCGCGCGCGGATGTGTTGCACGCCCAGGTTGTATCGTTCGTGACGCGCGGCTTCACCTCGCTGAACTACTGGCAGGCAGCCACGCAAGACAACCCCAGTATCTACCCGAACGTGCCGGCCGAGTCGGGGCACCGGCTCGACCTGATCACCTACGTGAACAATACGCAGGCGACTGGCGGCATCCCCGACCGCCCGGCGAACCAGAACTGGGCTGACTGGAACACGCCCGCGACACGCGGTTGGTTCGTGGAAGTGTTGTGGCGGGCTTACAAAGCCTACTGGAGCACCAACCACTTCGACCGGCTGCCATAACGCAACGGTAACCTGACGGCACGATTATCTGGCGGGTGGCTGACAAGCCACCCGCCAGATGTTTAGCGCGCGATTTCACCTGACCGCCAGCAAAGATGGCCGTGGGCGCGCGGCGGTGCAGCTGCGTATACTTGAGTATCACTTGCCCACCTCCCTATCCTTGTCACGCCCCCAGGAGTTTGTCATGCGCGTGTTGTTCACGACGCAAGTCGGCGCGGGACACTGGCGCCCACTGGCGCCATTCGCCCAGGCGCTGGCCGCCGCCGGTCATGAGGTGGCCTTTGCTTCGACCCCCGTTGCCTGCGAAGACATCGCGCGGCACGGCTTGCGCTGCTTCCCGGTGGGCGACGATGAGTGGTGGCGGCAGTCACAACGCCCGCCGCCAGCAGAGACGGAGCAAGCAGACGCTGTAGCGGTCAACTACTTTGTTCCCCTGGCCGAACGCAGATTGCCGGCGTTGCTGACCCTCGGCCGTGACTGGCGCCCAGACCTGATCGTGCGGGAGCAGACGGAGTTTGCCGGCTGCCTCGCCGCCGAGGCGCTCGGTCTGCCCCACGCGACCGTGCAGGTCTCGGCCTTCCGAGGCGCCGCGCTTGACCAGGTTGTCGCCGCGCCGCTCAACCGCCTTCGGGCTGACCTGGGGCTGCCACCCGATCCAGCACTGGCGATGCTCTACCGCTATCTGCTCGTGCTGCCCTTCCCACCGCGCTACCAGGAACCAGCCATTCCACTGCCGCCGACCGCGCACTTCGTCCGGCACATCGCTTTCGACCTTGACCATCCGGGCGAGACCCTCCCTGCCTGGATCGCCAATCTACCCCACCCCATCGTCTACGCCACGCTGGGCACCGCTTACAATCGCACTCCTGGCGTCTTCCCCGCGATCCTCGCCAGCCTCCGCGACGAGCCAGTTCATCTCATTGCCACGGTCAATCACAATCAAAATCCCGCCGACTTCGGCGATCAGCCAGCGCACATCCAGCTCGCGCGCTACCTGCCGCAAAGCCTGGTGTTCCTCCAGTGCGACCTCGTTGTCACCCACGGTGGGTCCGGCACTGTGCGGACCGCGCTGAGCGCCGGGCTGCCGCTGGTCATCCTGCCAATCGCCGCCGATCAGCCGGACAACGCGCGTCGTTGCGCCGCACTCGGTGTGGCGCGCGTTGTCGCCCCCCGCCAGCGCACGCCGGCGGCGATCCGCGCGGCGGTCCACGACGTCCTCAGCAACCCCACCTATCGCCAGCGCGCGGAGCAGCTGCGCGACGAGATGCAGGCGCTGCCAGGGCCGGATTACGTCACCGCGCTGCTGGAACGGCTGGCGCTGGCAAGGCGGCCGTTAGTGCAAGGGGAGAGCGCGGCGACATCGTAGTTAGGGCAACAGATCAGGCAGTGTAACCAGCACGAGATTTGGATCGCGAATGGCTTCAGTGGTTGTCTTGTGCCGAGCAGGAACACTTCAACCCATGCGCTGACTAAACATCAGCGCCGCGCCAATGTTGGCGCGGCGCTGGAATTTGCTCGTGTGTCGTTACAGCGAGATGTACCACTGGCGCGCGAAGTCAATGATCGGGCCGGAGAAGATGCCGAGCAGCAGGGTGCCCGCGACCATCGCGAAGACCCCCACGCCGAAGAAGCGCGTCGAAACCCGCGCGGGTTCACCCTCCGGTTGCCCGAAGTACATCGCGGCGACAACGCGCAGGTAGAAGTAGGCCGAAATCGCGCTGAAGATGACCACCACGACGGCCAGCCAGGTCAAGCCAGCCTGGATCGCCGCCAGGATGATGTAGTACTTCCCGTAGAACCCGATCAACGGCGGCACGCCAGTCAGCGAGAACATGAAGATGGCCATCGCCGCCGCCGCCAGCGGCGACGTGACGGCCAGGCCATTGAAGTCGTCGAGCATGTCGCCCCGGCCGTGCGCTTGCAGCCAGGCGATGATCGCGAACGCGCCGATATTCATAAAGGTGTAGGCGAAGAGGTAGTAGAGCACACTGGGAATCGCCTGGTCCTGCCGGTCAAGCGCGCGGAACGACGCCAGCCCCACCAGCATGTAGCCCGTATGGGCGATCGAGGAATACCCCAGCATCCGCTTGACGTTGCGCTGCACAACCGCCACCAGATTCCCCAGCGCCATCGTCAGCACGGCCAGCACAATCAGCAGCGGCACCCACTGGTCGCGGACCGGCGCGAAGCCCTGGCCGAGGATACGCGCGAAGGCCGCGAACGCCGTCACCTTCGGCGCGACCGACATGAACGCGGTAACCGGCGTCGGCGCGCCCTGATAGGCGTCCGGCGTCCACATGTGGAAGGGCACCGCCGCTGCCTTGAAGCCCAGTCCGACCACAATCAGCAGGGTCGCCAGCAGCAGCGAGGTCTGGCTGTGATCCTGGTAAGTAGTGAGGCGTGTGCTGATCTCCGGCAGATTGGTCGAACCGGTGATACCGAATGTCCAAGCCATGCCGTAGAGGAGAATCGCCGTGGCGAAGGCGCTGAGGAGGAAGTATTTCAGCGCCGCCTCGAT
>DASUBC010000696.1:0-10608 GCA_035763465.1 Thermomicrobiales bacterium | reverse complement strand
CAAAGTCCCAGGTATTGACACCAAAGTTCTCGTTGCCGGTATTGGTCATCGTCACCGTGACGATATACCATGTGCCCGCCGCCGTGTCTTTGTTGCCAAACTCTGACCAGACGAGATCCTTGCCTCTCGTTTGTGCCTGTGTCACCGCGATTCGCCAGTGTTTGACCGTCGCAGGTTGGTTCAGCACGTAGCGCGCGGGCGCGGTCCCCGTTGCCTTGCCGGCTGCGCCAGACGTATTTGCTCCTTGCACCGCTGTTCCGCTGCCGCCGCTCAGGTTGGCCGCGATGATCGCGACGATCAGGCAGCCCACCAGCAGCACCATGCCGCCACAGCCGATACCAAATCCCTTCTTCATCGTCTTCGCCCTCCCTTGCCGCTACGAACCTCCTGCCACGCACCAGCGCCGTGGCGATGAGTTCAGCATAGGGAGTGCGTGGGAGCGCCTCGGTTCCCGTTGTAATACTGATTGCAAACAATAGGTTTTGTGGCGGTCTGGCGCGCTGAATGTTAGCGAGACACCAATCAACAGTGGATAAGCAGCAGCTGTTCCTCCAACCGGCACTCGATAGTGGGATGTTGGAACGTGGCCGTGAGTCCTGGCGCGCGAAGCGCGACACCCTCCGTTGTGGTCTGGATGGTTGGCGCTACAGGGAGACCAGTGAGGGTTAGCATGTCAATGCCCGCGAACAATGGATGCGCCAGCGTCCCCGCAGTCAGCGCCTCGCGGTCAAGCACTTCGATCGTCGCGGTCGCATGACCTACCTTGAGCCAACGCGTGTGCAAGATGTCGGTTGCCGTGAGCCGCCGCACATGCAAAGGGTCAAAGCCTTGCGGCCACAGTGGTTGCTCGCGCCGTGCCTGGATGACCACCCGCCAGCCGCGTGCGGCCAGGAATGCCGCGCGGCGTTCCTGGCGGGCCGTGACCAGCGCCACGATCTCTGCCTGCGCTTGCGCCACTGCCGCCTCCTGCATGGTCTCGGCGCTGGCCATTGGTCGCGCTGGATATTGTGCCAGTGCCAGCGTCAGCAGCGCATCAAGCGCGTCACTCGCCCCTGCTTCGAGTCGCATCCGCCAGTCTGGCGCGAAGCCGTCCAGCAGCCAGGCGAATACTTGCCCAACAGCGTAGCATCGTGGCCGAATATCTTCTGCTGCAAAGTCAGCCAGCTGGAGGCTTGGGCGGCGCGTTGCTCGCATGGCCTTGTGCTCGACGTATTGCGCGAGGCCCTCGATTAGCTCGGTGCCGCGCTCATACGCGATCGCTTCCGCCGGTAAAAGCCGGTATCGCTTGTGACGCCGTGCAAGGGCCGTCGCGGTCCAGCGAGTACGCGCTGGCGCGGAGCGTGCCCGTACGGCATGGTGGAGCGCGACGGTCTCCAAGCGCCGTAATGCGAGCGCATCGGCATCATCGGTCGGGTAGGTGAACAAACTTGTCTCGTTCGGCCACCAGTCAGGATGACGCTCGCGTTGGAAGACATGAAATGCTTCGTGAATGACGAGTGCGGCGCGTGCGCTGGCCGAATGCCGCTGCTGAAGTTGGACCGTCGCGGTACTGCGTCCGTTTATCTTCGCAACCGAGTTGGCGCGAATTGCTGGGTGGGCACCCGGACAGACCCAAAGCGCAGGTTGATCTCGTAGCCGTGTGAACGCTGCGGGCGGTTGCGGATGGCGAACGAGGAATGTCTGCCGGGGTGTGCTGAACGCGAGTGGAATCCGGCCAGGATCGAAGTCAGGCCAGAGCGGGACGGTGGCAAGGCGTTCTACCTCGGCCAGCACAGCCAAGACTTGCTTTATTGCTCTGCCCGCTTCTCGTGGCATTATATCTACGCTCACGGTGTACCAGGATCGCGAAGCCCGATCCTTGTCCGATCTGGTATGTTGTTACACCATATCAGATTCCCTGGCAGTCGCCGGCAATCAGGTCGCCAAATGAAGCAGTTTCAGTGCGGCGAGTTCCGCCTGGAAGTTCGCCAGGAGGGTGGCTTTGCTCTCCGGCGGCAGAAAACTGTGGCGCACGGCGTTCAGCAATAGTTCGTCGCAGGCCGCTACGTCGAGGCCGAACGGCCCGGCCAGTAACGCCACTTCATCATTCAGCGTCGTGCCGAAGAGTGGTGGATCGTCCGAGTTGACGGTGACGGGCACGCCAGCCGCGTGCAGGCGCGCCAGCGGGTGCGCCGCGTAAGTGGGATAGACGCCAAGGCAGATATTGCTGGTCGGGCAGACCTCCAGCGCGATCCGGCGTCGCGCCAGTTCGGCCATCAGCGCCGGGTCGTCAATCGCGCGCACGCCGTGGCCGATGCGCTCGGCGCCCAGCGCCCGCACGGCTCCCCAGACGCTCTCCGGGCCGGCCAGCTCGCCCGCGTGCGGCGCGCTGTGCAGACCAACCGCCAGCGCGCGATCGAACCAGGGTGCGAACGGTTCGGGTGGCGCACCAGCCTCCGCGCCGCCCAGGCCCAGCGCCACGACGCCGATCTCCCGGCCTTCAATCGCGACGCTCGTGGCGTAGTCCGCCAGTGGGCGCAGGCGTGTGGCGTCGTTCCAGCGCCGCACCAGATTGAAGACCCAGGCGAGCTCGACGCCATACTCCGCCCGCGCCCGGTCTCGGCCCTGCCGCAAGCCCGCGAAGTAGGTCTCCTGCGGCACACCGTAGATGGAGTGTGTGCTCGGTGAGAATGTCACCTCGGCGTAGTGGACGTGCTGCCGGGCCAGGTCGTCGGCGAACTCCATGACGATGCGCTCGTAATCCTCCACGGTTCGCAGGCTGCGGACTGCCGCGACGAATAGCTGGATGAAGTGCTCGAAGTCGCGGTAGGCAAAGCGGTCGCTTGCGCCGTTGCTCAGTTCGGGCAGGGTCACGCCGTTGCGCGCCGCCAGTTCGCGCATGGTCGCCGGCCGAATCGCGCCTTCCAGGTGGACGTGTAATTCGACCTTGGGGGCGGCACGGAGATAGCTTGCAAGCGTCATGGCAGACCTCGTGGAGCCTTGTGCGTCTCAGCGGACCCACGCAGTGGCGTATTGTATGGTCGTGCGAGTCTTCGCGACAAGAATGGGACACGGTTTCAACAGTCGGTTATCCTTGCCGCTGCCGCGCCTGGCGCTATGGCACTCCTTGCTTCCGCGCGCGGCGCTGTGCCACAATCAGGGGTAGCCTGGCGGTCTATCCAGGGCAGCCAGGCGGGGTTGTCGAGCCTTCGCGCGACAGGAAGACGCTGCTGAACGACGCGCTACTGCTAGAGGAACGTGCGCTGGTCGCGCCCGCCCGGCCACGCTTGCTGGTGGCGATTCATAATCCGGTCACCGGCCGGTTGGCCACCGCTGAACTCGACTGGCTCCTCCGCCATGAACTGGAGCCGGAGTTCGTCGTGCAGCTGTTTGAGACACAGCCTGACGGCGAACTCCCCGCAGACGCGCGGGCATTTATTGATGAGGCCGCGATTGTCCTCGCTAGCGGTGGTGACGGCACGGTCAATCGTGTCGCCGGTAGCGTGGTCGGCCACGACATTCCCCTGGCGATTCTGCCGAGCGGCACGACCAATATCATCGCGCGCGGGCTGGGCATCCCCACTGATCCGTTCGCTATCTGCCGCCTGATCCGTGGTGAGAGTATCGCCGTGGCGATTGATGTCGCCGCCGTTGGGGACCGCTATCTGCTGCATATGGGCGGCGCGGGCTACGACGCGCAGCTGATGGCCGTGACCAGCCGCGCGTTCAAGCGAGGTTTTGGGCTGGCCGCCTATATCCTCTTTGGCGCGCGGGGGCTGTTCGATCAGCCCAGCGTTGATTTCACTATTCTGGTTGATGGCCGGGTCATTCACGAACGTGGCTGGATGGCGCTGGTGGCAAATGGCGGCGAGATCATGGTGCGCGGCCTACACATCGGCCCCAATATCAGTTCGACCGACGGCTTGCTCGACCTTGTCCTTTTCACCGCGCCGCGCCCGCGTGACGCCGTCCTCTCCTTCCTCTCGATTCTCACCCGGCACTATCGCTCACCCTATCTGCGCTACGAACACGGCCGGCAGATCGAAGTTCACGCCGATCCGGCCCTGCCGGTCGAGTTCGACGGCGACCCGGCCGGCGAGACCCCCTTTATCGTCGAAGTGTTACCCCGTGCGCTCACCGTTCTGGTGCCCCCACCCGGCAGCAATGGGCTGATCGGCCCCTGGCTGCGCCGCAACTGGCCCACGATCCTGCCGCCCCCGCCGGTGGGCGTACTGCCGCCGGAACAGTGACAAATGCGGAGTGCGGAATGGGTTCGGGGAGACGCAGTACTTGCCAGCTAGCACCGCGCTGACCTGTCCTCTATTCCACACTCCGCATTCCGTACGCCGCACTTGCCCACAGTGCCTGGCCGACTTGGTGCGCGGTCCAGGGTGGACCGAGGGCGGTGGCGCGGTCGCGGAGTTGCGCGGCGTAGCGCGCGTAGTAGGCGGTGGTGAAGGCGACCGGGCCGAGTCCGGGAATCTGGGCCGCGATAACATCGTCGAAGAACGGAAACAGGTCGGGACGGACGGCGGCGAGGACGGCCGAGGCGGTCGCCGGGCCGACGCCGGCGAGTTTGGTGAGGGCCGTGAGTGGCTTGCGAAGGTCCGGCAGCGCGGCGAACGCGGCCGTGCTGGCGTGCTCGACTTCGTCCGCAGCGTTGCCGCGTACCAGCACGAGATTGCGCACCCGCCAGACGCCGCGCTTCATCTTCCACTCGGTGACGCGGACCAGCTCGCCATGCGTGAGCCGACCGTGGCCTTCCGCCACGCGCGCCGCCAGTATGCCCGGCAGTTCTTGCCGATACCAGGCGTCTAGCTCGGGCAGCCGGTTGACGCCATGCGTCTCAATGGCGGCGGGATAGTGTGCCAGGGCGCTCGACCAGCGCGCCAGGTCCGTTTCCTGCCAGAGCGTCGTCATAAAGCGTTTGCGCCTCCGTTACTGGCTGACTATGGCGTCAGGCGGTGGTCTGATCGAACTGTGCTACGGCAGCGGCAGCAGCCAGACACCATCGTCGGTGGCGGCGTAGAGCGTGCGGCTGCCACGGGCGGCGGGGGTGCTTCGTGCGGTAGGGCTGCTGCGCGCGGTGGGTGTGCCGGCGCGTGTCGCGCCGCCACCGCCAAGCGTGAGCGCGTGAACGAATTGCCCTTCAAGGCCGGGCGCGGACTTGCCCCAGTTATCGCCGGCATTGCGCGTCTCGAAGACGCCGACCCCGCGCAATTGGCCCGACCCGGTACCGAGCCAGGCGGTGCCAGCATCGTCCGGATCACACAGAATGGCGGTATTCGAGCGCGATCCTGGCGGCGCATTTGAAGGGAGGTTGACGGGCGCGGTCGCGTTCAGCCCATTGCTCAGCAAAGTCCAGCTCAATCCCCCATCGTTGGAGCGATAGAGTCCTACCAGCGTGGAAAGATAAATCAGCTGCGCGTTCGCGCCGCTGACCGCGAGGTCGAGCGGTCCGAAGACCGTGCCGGCCCGTGGCGAGGCTTCGCGCCAGGTTGTGCCGCCGTCAACACTGCGGCGAATCTGCACGGTGCCGCCCTCGCTGGCGTAGGCGACGTAGAGATTGGGCGTTGTGTCGGTGGTAATTGCAATCAAGACCGGGTCATAGTCGTCCACATGCGCCGACGCCAGCGCTTCCCAGGAGACGCCGCCGTTCGTCGTGTGGAGCACGCCGGCACACGAGGTGGCATACGCCGAGCGAGGATCGTCAGCGGTGACGGCAATCGAGGAGAGATTGTAGCCCGACGCGCGCCAGGTTGTGCCGCCGTCGGCGCTCGCATAACTGGTGTACTGCCCGCCTTTCGCGCAGCCTTCGCTGACGCCGACGTAGACATATTGCGGATTGCTCGGCGCGATCGCAATCGCGGCCACGGCAGGGGCATCTTTCGCGCTACGGACATTCGTCCAGGACTTGCCGCCATCCGACGATTTCATCAGTCCTTTGCCGCCGGCGAAGACGATGCGCTGATCGCGTGGACTGGCGGCGAGCGCCGTGATTTTCTGGCCGGCGAGACCAACGCGCGTGAACCGGCCCGGCTGGCCGGGCGTCGCCAGTGGGGTGCCGTTGGACGGAACCGGGCCGCCAATGGAGATGACCGCCGACGAGGTCGGACTGGCTGGCCCGGCCCGCTGCGCCGTCGCGGTTGGCGGACGCGCCGTCGCCGTTGTGGTGGGTGGGAGAGGCGTTGGTGGGGTCGTGGCGGTTGGCTCCGTGGTCGGCACGGCGGTCGGTGGCTGCAGCGTGGCGGTCGGTGTGCCGCCGCAGGCGACGAGCAGCGCCGCCAGAAGCAGGCAAGACCACAGCGCGGTGAGCGCGCGACGACGCGTTCGCATGGTCGGCAAGTGCGGCATCCTTCCCCCTTCTATGCCAATCCTGGCACGCCACCCGACAATGTTTGTTGTGAGCATACCGTATCACGGCGCCGAGCGGCATAGCCTAATGGTCCGTGTCAGGCATCTGTCGCCGGTCGTCAGTCGTCAGTGGGTGCTCGTCAGCACGGTGGCTGGCTGCGGGCACGGTGGTGCCGAGAGGTAGCCCCGGATTGAAATCCGGGCGAAGGGCTGCGGCCACGAAGTCCCCGTGCGCGGGGACTGGGGTCGTTGCCAGGCCGGGGCTGGTGGTTAGCTTACAGGTTGGCCGACCCCAGTCCCCGTGAGGGGACGTTGTGGCGGCGGAGCCGCCCTTCGCGCCGAATTCATTCGGCGCAACACCCCATCAGCACTGCGCCAGCAGCCAGGCATGGTACTGACGAACCCACTGCCCGACTGCCCGACTTGTTCCTCTCAACGTGTGGCTGGCGCTGTGGTTGCCGGGCGCGCGGCGCTTATAGCGCGGTGACAGAAAAGGGCCGGCCATTCCGCCGGGTCAGAATGAGCGTCGAAGTGGGTTTGCTGATGCGGAGCGGCGTGGGTGGCGCGGCCGGTCCATTTTGTGGGTAGACGACAACGCGTGTGTCAGCGACGCCAGGTCGCCCGAGCGCACGCCAGCGTTCGAGTTGCACGAGTAGCCAGTCGTACACGGCCCGCGAGCCATAGAGCCAGGCCCGCACAGCAGCCCCCTGACGGTCACGCAAGAGCGATCCAGCGAGGATGCAGCCGCTTTGGGTTGCTGTATCGAGAAAGCCAAAGCGCCAGCGATCTGCTTCGGGTTCTTCTGGGCCAGCCGCGCGCCAGAGTCGCGCGACCGGCGTGCCACAGAAAGAGAGGAAGTAGGCCGCGCTGCCGGTCTCGGCGGGCAGCAAGACCTCGCCGAGCGGCATGTCGAGCAGCGCCGGCGCCAGGGCCGATTGAAGGCGCGGGGCTTCTTCGACGATGACCGTCCATTCGCCATGCTGGACGACACGTTCCGCGCCGACAAACGCGCCGCGCAGGCGCACGAACGAGCAGGGGTCGAGCGACTCGCTCATCAGTATCCCGCCCGGTAACTTGCGTAACGCGGCCGAGAACTCGCCGGCGCCGAGCGCCAGGGGCACGGTCAGCAATCCGTCGGGCCGCAACTGTTCGACCCAGGCGGGCGGCAGGTCCGACGCGCCGACAGTGACGATGATCCGGTCGTAGGGCGCGCCTTCGGCCCAGCCGTAACCACCATCGCCAAGGATGACGCGCACATCGCCGTAGCCGGCGCGGGCGAGACCAGCGTGGGCACCCGCGACGATATCCGCATCAACGTCAATGGTCGTTACCTGGCCGGTTGGGCCGGTGAGACAGCGGAGAATGGCGGCGTTATAGCCGGTGCCGGCGCCAATTTCGAGAATCCGCTGACCCGGTTCGAGCAGCGCTTGCTGGATCATGATCGCCATCATGCTCGGCTGCGACGACGAGCTGAGACCCACGCCGCCCTGTTCTTTGGTCGTGATCGCCTGATCACTGTAGACTCGCTCGGGCGCGACATCGGGGAGGAAGAGATGCCGGGGCACGGCGGCGAAGGCCGCCGCCACGCGCGGGTCGGCGAGAGCCCCCCGTTCCTGCATTTTCGCAACCAGCGCCCGGCGCAGTTCGGTCAGCCGCGCCGTATCCGCGCCGCCGGGCCCGGCCCCATTCACGGCGCTGCTGTCCATCACGGTCTCTCGCCTCCTGCGACGGCCCGGTGTGTGGCCCTCCCCAGCCCCCCAATGCTGGGGGGAGCAGCTCATCCGAACGCCGGGGTTGTCTGTAGGCTGCCGCGCCTGACCAGCGTGCTCCCCCTAGCATTGGGGGGCTGGGGGGCCGTCTCCCGCTCAGGCTTCCCAGCGGAAGCAGGAGCCGCCGAGCGCCCGCACGGCCGGGCCGAGGTTGCTGGCGGTAGTGTCGTCAACGAGCCCGACCAGGGCGTCGCCATCATGGTCCCAGCTGGTGGCTTGTGGCAGCATATCAGGTCTGCCGCCGGCGGGCAGGCGCACGACGTAGCGGCCGGTGGGCGCAAGCACCGGGGTGAATGGCGCGTCGGGGGCGGGGTAGTCGAGTGGGAGGAGGCCACGGACCGCCAGCGCTGCGTCACCCAGGAGCGCGCCGGCGGTCGGTGCGGGGCCAGCGCCGGGGCCGGTGAGCGTCGTCGCCCCGATCAACTCGCCCTGAACCTGGATGGCATTGCCCGAGCCAGTTGGCGCGGCCAGCGGGTCGCTCGCCGGCAGGGCGGTCGGTTCGACCGAGGCGGTGACGCTGCCGTCGGCGTTGTGGCGGGCGCGCGCAAGATATTTCATGCGCGCACCATGCGCGGCGGCCCAGCGCAGATCGGCCAGCCCGACATCGCTGAGCGGCCGGCGCGGGAGCGCCGACGGGTCGAGGCGAACGCCGAAGGCCAGTGCGGCCAGGATCGTCAATTTCGCCGCCGGGTCGTGCCCTTCGACGTCGGCGGACGGATCGGGTTCGGCGAAGCCGGCCGCCTGCGCCGCCGCCAGGGCTTCCTCGTAGGACTGCCCAGCCTCGATCGCGCCGAGCAGCGCGTTGGTCGTGCCGTTGATGATGCCGCCGACGCCGGTCAGTCGCTGCGACGCGGCCAGGTGCCGCAGTGCCGCGACGATCGGTACGCCGCCGCCGACGCAGGCTTCGATGCCGAGTCCGACGCCGCGTTCGCGCGCCAGGGCGAAGAGGCGCGGGCCGTGGATGGCGATCGCGGCCTTGTTCGCCGTCACGACTGGACGGCCGCGTTCGAGCGCGGCGGCTATCAGGTCGGCCGCCGGTTGCTCGCCACCGAGCACCTCGATCACCAGCCCCGCGCCGGTCAGCGCGAACTCGGGATCGGCGGTCAGCAGTTCGGGCGAGACCGGCACGGCGCGCGGCAAATGCACGTCGCGCACGAGCGCCCGCCCGACCGTCCAGCGCGAACCGGTCGCGAGGCAGGCGTGCGCCACGCCGCCGCCGACGATGCCCAGGCCAAGCAGCGTCAGTTCCCGCACCCCGTCCTCTCCATCGCCTCCTCGCGGTCGCTCATCGTCCCAGGCGCCGGCGTTGGCGGCTGGCGCCAGTGTGCTCTCAACCATCTAGAGCACACCCACCGCGACATCAGGCGCGCCCGCTTCGATCTGCAAGCCCGGCAACAGCCCCTGCGCCAGCAATTGCTCGGCGTTCAGGATGGACGCGCCTGCCGCGCCTCGAATCGTGTTGTGCCCAAGCAGGACGAACTTCACGCCGAGGATCGGACAGGGGCGCAGCCGCCCGACTACGGTCGCCATGCCGCGCTCGCTGTCGCGGTCGAGCACTGGCTGCGGGCGGTTCGGCTCATCGAGCACGACGATCGGATGCTCGGGCGCACTCGGCAGGCCGAGCGCCTGTGGCGGGCCGGTGAACTCGCGCAACGCCGCCGCGACTTCGTCGAGCGCGGCCTCGCGACCCAGCCTGACCGAGACCGATTCGGTATGACCGTCGCGCACCGGCACGCGGGTGCATGTGGCGCTGACCTGGATGGGGGCGTCTACGAAGCCGCGCGCGTCGTCATAGCCGCCGAGAATCTTGCGCGTCTCGACTTGCATCTTCTCTTCTTCGCCGCCGATGTACGGCACGACATTATCGAGCATGTCGAGTGACGGCACGCCCGGATACCCCGCGCCGGAGAGCGCCTGGAGGGTCGTCACCATGACCTGCTCCAACCCGAAGACATCCTGGAGCGGTTTCAATGCCAGCACCAGATGAATCGTCGAGCAGTTGGCGTTCGTCACCAGCGTGCCCGACCAGCCGCGCTCGCGCCGCTGCCGTTCCAGCACGGCGGCGTGGTCCGCATTGATCTCCGGCACAATCAGCGGCACATCGGGATCGAGCCGGTGGTTGCGCGCGTTGCTGAAGACAGCGTGCCCATTCCTGGCCAGCCGTTCCTCCACCGGCCCGGCCGCCTCGGCCGGCAACGCCGAGAAGAGAATCGGGCTGGCGAGTTCCTCTTCCGGTCCGCGCACAATCAGTCCGCGCGCGTCCTCCGGCACGCCGCCTGGCAGTCGCCACTCCGTCACCTGCCCATAGGGCTGCCCGGCCCGCCGCTCCGAGCCGACCACTTCGCGCAATTCAAACCACGGGTGCCCGGCCAGCAGTTGCACGAACCGCTGCCCCACCGCGCCTGTCGCCGCCAGCACCCCCACGGGGATGCGCCCGCTATTGTCCATTGTTCTTCCTCGCTTTCAGCGAAAGTTACAGGTTGCAGGTTGACAGGTTGCGAGTTTC
>DASUBC010000695.1:0-3910 GCA_035763465.1 Thermomicrobiales bacterium | reverse complement strand
GGCTCGCGGCGCATGATTCAGGCCAGGCTCAGGCAACGGAATTGGGCGGCGGTGCGGTTGGAATGGAAATGTTGCAGAGAGGAGTTTCTCCTGATTCGTCGGCAGACAGAGCGCTCATTGTAACCGGCCACGACATGCCACGGAGGGGGCACATGAACACGTCAGACCCACATTGGCGCACGCCCCACCTCGCCGAGAACAGCGACTCGGTCGCCACGCTCCTGGCGCAGCAGTCAGCCGAAGTGGCGGCGCTGCGCACCCGCCTGCGCGACCTGGAAGCGGCACTCGACCTGCCCGCCCGGCCTGGACGCCCGGCGCCGCCCACGCTCTCGGCGCTGCTGGGCCGTGTCGCCGCGCTGGAACGGCGCGCGGGTATCGTGCCAGGGCTGGACCCGCTGCCAGTCCTGAGCCAGCCGGCGCGCGACCGCGTGGCGCCGGCTGCCGTGTCGCGCACGCGGGGCTGGTGGGAACGGCTGCCGGCTGCTGGCGCGCTCGCCGGCCTCACGGCGTTGCTGCTCTGGCTAGGACATCCCAGTTTGCCTGCTGGGCGCGGACGTGATGCCGCGACTGGTTCCGCCGCGCCGGCGGTCAGCACTACCGTGCCGCCGGCCGGACAGCCTGCGTTCACTCAAGGGTACGATGTGCCTGGCCCGTTCGACTTCCGCGAGGATCACCGGCAAGGGTTTGTCCAGGCGCTGCCCGGTGAGACTGACGCACCCGTTCACCCTACGACCCACATCTGGGAGCAAGGGAGCGTGCTGGAGTTCCTCCCAGGCGAAGAGCCGGGGTCGCCGCGCGACGACGAACGGTGCATCGGTGAGGTGTGTCTCGTGCCGTGACGAGTGCGGCGAGTGGTCACAAGAGGAAGGGACGCGGAGCTGTTGTGGTGGCCCTGGGGCTAAAGCCCCGGGCTAGGGGCTGCGCCACGAAGGCCGGCCTGCGCCGGCCTGGAGCAGCACAAGGTTGGTGGCAACCATCAACGTCAGAGCAGGTCCAGCCCGCGCAGGCGGGCTTCGTGGCACGCGTGAGCGTGCCCCTAGCCCGGGGCTTCAGCCCCAGGGCCACCACAACAGCTCCGCGCCATTGGTGAAAAACCTCACTTTGCATGTCCCCAGCCTCCTCTCCCGTGCGCGAGCTTGGGGATATAGAACGACGCTGACCGCGACGTCTACGGCCGTCGCGCGCCGGCGTAGTGCGCGGCCCAGTAGGGGTCGCTGAGGTTGCTGATAGTGGTGCCGTATTGTTCGCTGCGAGCGTGAATGAAGCGGCCGTCGCCGAGCGCGATGCCGTTATGCGTGATACCGACACCGTCGGTGTTGGCGAAGAAGACGAGGTCGCCGGCCTGAATCTCGTCCATCCGCAGCGGGATGCCAATGTAGAACTGGTCGTGTGAAACGCGCGGCAAGGTGACACCCGTTACCTGCTTATAGACCCACTGAATCATGCCGGAGCAATCCCAGCCGGCGGGCGTGTCGCCGCCCCAGACGTATGGCGCGCCAAGATGCTTCAGGGCCTCGGCGACGATGGCCGGGCCGCGATCGGGCGATGGCGGCAGAAGCGCGAGCATCTGCGCGGGGCTGACCCCGATGCCGCGCGGCGTGAGGGGCTGGTCCGTCGGCGCGAGATATTGCCCCGCGACCCACCCCAGCACACCATCATAGTCCACGCCATACCAGGGCGCGCCCGTAGCGTCCGGTTCGGGACCGTTGACCACGGCAATGACCGCGCCGGCCGGCGCGTAGGCAAAGACCGGCGCGGAGAGGCCATAGCCGTCGCGGATGCGGAGATCCATGCCGTCGGTGTCTACGACGGTGGCATGGTTGCCGACCGCGACCGGCACGGCTGGGCCGGCAAGCATAGCCTGCGGCGCGGCAGCCGCCGTGCTGAGGTAGTTGCTGGCGACCCAGCCGGCCGTGCCATCAAACTGTACCGGCGTCCACGAATACGCACTGGCCTGCTGTGCGGCGCCGGTCGGCGTGATCGTCGCGCCTTCGGGCAGCACCGCCAGCACATTCGCTTCGAGGTCGGGACCGGAGCGCAGGCGCAGGCCGTCGCCATCGGTGCCCCGGACAAAGAGGGTGTTGATGGGGGCAGCGGAAGGACTTAACCACTGGGCCGCGCACCAGCCAGTCTGACCGGCTGCCGAGACGTGATACCAGTCAATACCGTCGGCGTCGGTTGTCGGGCCGTCGAGCACCAGCACCTGCGTGCCCGGTGGCAAGGAGGCCAGAATATCGCTGCCCTGGCCGGGTCCGTCACGCAGGTAGAGGTCGTCGCTGGGCGTGGTGACAACAGCCATCCCGCCACTGGTCAGGGCGGCGCGGGCGACTGCTGGCTGAATCAGCGTGAGCAGGCTCGCGAGCCAGCAGGCAGCGATAAGCGCCCGCGCCGCGTGTGTGTGCCGCGCCCAGATTGAAGCAACAGGCATTGTGCATTCCTCCGCATACGCGCACCGGCCCGAAGAATCTTGCGAAGCATCCGGCACACGACTGTCCGTACATGTACGGCCATACTGTACGTTCATGCGTGTATGGTACTTGTCGTGGCCGATTTGTCAAGTCTGATGACGTGAGGCGCTCAGCCGAGCATGGTGGCGCGCGGCAGCAGGACCGCGCTGCTGGCGGCGTGCCGGCAGGCAAACAGACGCCTCCACCGACCTGTGGAGGCGTCTGGTCACTGGGGAATGAACCGCAGTCAGAACAGGCGGAAACCGGCTGGGTGTGTCAGGTTAGTCCCCGGCGCCGCTCGTGTCCCAACTCGCCTGGATGGGCGGTGGCTGGAGCAGTGTTTGCAGCACCACGCAGTATTGCTCGGTCTTTTCCTGGAGCGCCTGAAGTTGTTCCGCGCTCGCGTCAGGCGCGTCAATCGCGAAGCGCGTCCGGATCGCCGCGAAGCCGACCGGCACATCCCGCGCCAGGCCGAGGGTGCCGCGCAGGTCCAGGTCACCCTCGACCGTCACCGCGATGCTTGTGGTTGGGATACCCATGGCGCTGGCGACCATCTGGCAGGTCAACTGGGCGCAGGCGGCCAGCGCGCCCAGCAACAAGTCGCCCGAACAGGCGGCGGCGCCAGAGCCGCCGACACCCTGGTGCGCTTCGGCCTGGTAGAGCGCCCGCCCGAGATCGACCGAGCAAGAAAGCGGTGTGTCCGTCTGACTGCCGTCAGCGCGCAGAGTAATCTGCGCCGTGCCTGGGTCGTGCCGGTAGCGGTCTTTCAGCGGTCGTTGCCGGGTACGCAGATCCATACTCCCTCCTATTCTGGCCGGGCGACATCACACGACCTACCGCGCCGTCAGGTTTGACTACTGCCTCTAGCGTACCACGCGGGCGCACAGGGCTGGTAAGTCTTGAGGTCCGCACAACCAGTAGACCTCATGAGCCGCTCCCGGCGCGGTCCTCAGCGGACGCCTAAGCGAACGTGATAGCCCAGATACCAGGGCCATGCCCGGTCACCCAGCACTCGCGTCGCCACTGCGCGCAACGTGTCCAACCCGAGGTCCGCGTCGCTCTTCCCTGCGGCGAGCCAGCGTTCGAATACGCCGCTGGTGATCGTCAGGCCGCAGAAGCGCGCGGCGTCGCCTTCCTCCTGTGCATGGAGCAGCACTTCGCGCACGTAGCGGAAGTGCCCACTGACGCGGAGACGGCCCAGGTGCTCTCCTTTCGCCCAGCGCGCGTCGGGCGCGTCCGGTTCCCCAAGTTGCCGCACCCGTTCCTGGCAGGCGGCCCAGGCACGCTCTACCTCCCAATGAATCGCCGGAGGCCAGACGTAGTCGTATGCCGCGAAGACACCGCCGGGCCGCAGCAGGCGCGCGACCTCCGCCAGCGTGCGCTCCGGTTCCATCCAGTGGAACGCCTGGGAGCAGGTGACGATGTCGGCCGTGCCTGCCGGCAGGCCGGTGTCCTGGGCGTAG
>DASUBC010000694.1:0-4718 GCA_035763465.1 Thermomicrobiales bacterium | reverse complement strand
GGGCAGGCGATCGTCTTCGCCCTGCAATGGCCGATCAACACCGTTATCGCGGCGGCGCGCCGCCCGCGTGCCATGCGCGTGCTCGATACCGTGGCTGGCGCGCTGCCGGGCGCGGCCGTCGCCTGCCTGGCGATCGGCCTGCTGCTCGCGCCAATCGCGATCGCCCTGCCCGGCAGCAATCTCGGCCCGGCGATGCGTTCCTCGCGGCTGGCGCCGCCCTTGCTCGACGTTGACGCGCGCCTGATGCAGACAACGCGCGTGCGCCCGCTGCTGGAACCGGCCGCCGCCGCCCTCTCCTTCTCCTGGCCGCTGACTACCCACGAGGAAGGCCGCGAGCTCCCATACAAGGTCGCCGCCAGCGATCTGACCGTCCGGCCGGACCTCGAAGCGCGAATGCTGACAATGGTCAACCAGGAACGCGCCCGCGCCGGTCAGCCCGCGCTGGCCTGGGACGACGCGCTGCTACCGATCGCCCGCGCCCACGGCGAGGAAATGTTCGAACTGGGCTATTTCTCGCACGACTCGCCAGTATCAGGCAGCCCGTTCGACCGCCTCAATGCGGCGGGCATCCAGTACCACGCGGCCGGCGAAAACCTGGCGCTCGCGCCCGACCTCGACATCGCCATGCAGGGCCTGATGAACAGCCCCGGCCACCGCGCCAACATCCTCTCGCCTGACTACGGCCGTGTCGGCATCGGAATCATCAGCAGCCGCTACCATGGCCTGATGGTCGTGCAACTCTTTCGCAGCTGACTGCCGGCAGGCCTCCGCGCCCCTTCCTTCGCCTGCCGTGAACACGAGTCAGCAGGCTGGAAGCACGGCTATCACCTGTCACAAACCGCCGCAGGTCGGTGTTGAAACAGACGGGCGCGCGTGACGCGCGATGGTCTGATAGTGAGGTAGCAAGGCAACGATTGGTGAAATTCTGGCGGCGGTGGGTGCGGATCGGGCTGCGAATCGGGATGACGGGCGCGCTGCTCGGCGCGGTGCTGCTCGGGGCGCTCGTCGCCTGGCTCTGGATAGCGCATAGCCGGGCCGTGACGCTGCCAGCGCCGGCCGGCCCCTACGCTGTCGGCCGCACCACCTACGACTGGACCGACACCGCGCGGCCCGACCCCTTCACATTAGGAACCAGCCGTGAGCTGCTCGTCTGGGTCTGGTATCCCGCCGCGCCCGCACCCGGCGCAGCGCCCGCCCCATACATGTCGCCCGCCTGGGCAAAGTTGCGCGCGTCGGGTGTTGGAGCGCTGTTCTACCAGCGCGCCGATCGCGTGTCCGTCCACGCGGTCGCCGCAGCGCCGCTCGCGCCCGCGCAGGACCGCTATCCCGTGCTGATCCTGGAACCCGGCCTGGGCCGCAACCCGATTGATTACACGACCATCGCCGAAGACCTCGCCAGCCGTGGCTACATCGTCGCGGGCATCTTCCCTACCGACAGTACCGACGTCCTCTTCCCGAATGGCCGGGTCGTCCGCTCGGTCAACGCCGCGCGCGACGGCGCGGCTTTCGACCAGCTCGTCAGCGTCTGGGCCGGGGATGTGCGCTTCGTGCTCGACCGGCTGACCGCGCTCAACTCCACGCCAGGTGACCGCTTCGCCGGCCACCTGGACCTCGACCGCCTCGGCGTCTTCGGGCACTCTTTCGGCGGCGCGACTGCCGCCGAGTTCTGCCGGATCGACACGCGCTGCAAGGCGGGCGCCGACCTCGACGGCACACCCTTCGGCACAGTGGCGCAAACCGGCCTGCCGCAGCCCTTTCTCTTCATTGATGGCGACGAAGACTGGATCGGCTCCTGCAACGCCGACTGCGCCGAGAATCGCCAGGGGATCGCGACGATCGTGGCGAGCGCGCCAACCGACCACGTCGCGCTCATCGTCGGCGGCGCCCATCACTTCAACTTCAGCGACCTGGCAGTGACGTTCTTCCCGCTCGGCCGGCCGCTCGGACTGATCGGCCCGATCGACGGCGCGCGTGGCCTCCAGATCACCACAACCTATCTCGCCGCCTTCTTCGGCCACTATCTTCAGCAGCGCGCCACGCCGCTACTCGACGGCCCCTCACCCAGCTACCCCGAAGTGCGCTCCGTGCCGTCCGGCGGCCAGTAGCCGGCGGCCGTATCTGCATGGTAGACTCCCTGGCAAGCGCCGCCAGGCGGCGCACGAAGAACAGCACAGGCGATGACAGGGACGATCCGGGCATCGAGAACGACACAGAGAGCTGCGTTGCTGTGAAGCGGCCCGTTCCCACCCGGCGATGACCCCCGAGCTGCGCCCCCAGGTCACGAGTGCCCTCTTCGCTCATGACCCAGGCTGCGCCGGTCCCCGCCGTTATCGGGTGCGCCACTCGCCTTGCCGGGTGGCGGCTGAGGTCGTGGCCGCGAGGTCGCGACGAAGCAGGGTGGTACCACGAGCGCCCCTCGTCCCTGGCCGGACGAAGGGCGTTTTTCGTTCGTGTGTAGCCGGCATTCGCCGGAATTTATTCGTAGGAAGAGTCATGTCACGGTTCCTCGCGATGGTCATGCGCGGCCCCACGACGCGCTTCGTGTGAAGCGCGTCGTGGGGCCTTGCGGCCGGCGCTTGATGGCGCGGCCCGTTGCGCCGCGCCCCGCGAGGAGCACCACACCATGGACGACCGCCACTATTATGTGACGACCTCGATTCCCTACGTCAACGCGCGCCCTCACCTCGGCCACGCGCTCGAACTTGTGCAGGCCGACGTGCTGGCGCGCTTTCACCGCCAGCGCGGCGACGACACCCGCTTTCTGACCGGCACCGACGACAACAGCCTGAAAAACGTCCAGGCCGCCGAGGCTGCCGGTCTTCCCACGCAAACGCTGGTGGACCGCAATGCCGCCCACTTCCACGCGCTACGCGACACATTGAACCTCTCGTTCGACGATTTCATCCGCACCAGCGGCAATCCCGCGCACGCGGCCGGCGCGCGGCGGCTCTGGCACGCCTGCGCTGGGGCGGGCGACATCTACAAGCGCGCCTATCGCGGCCTCTACTGCGTCGGCTGCGAAGCGTTCTACACGCCGGACGAACTGGTGGACGGTCTTTGTCCCGAACACCTGCGCCCACCGGAACTGGTCGAAGAGGAGAACTGGTTCTTCCGCCTCTCCCACTACGCCACGCCGCTGCACGACGCCATCGCCACCGGCCGCCTGCGAATCGTGCCGCGCACCCGCCAGACCGAAGTGCTGCGCTTCATCGAGCGCGGCCTGGCCGACTTCAGCATCTCGCGGTCGCAAGCGCGCGCGCACGGCTGGGGTATCCCCGTGCCGGACGATCCGGGCCAGGTGATGTACGTCTGGTGGGACGCGCTGATCAATTACATCACCGCCCTCGGCTACGGCGACGGGCCGGATAGCCCACTCTACACGCGCTACTGGCGCGACAATTCCCAGCGCGTTCACGTCATTGGCAAGGGTATTCTCCGCTTTCACGCCGTCTACTGGCCCGCGATGCTGCTCTCAGCCGGCGAGCCGCTGCCCACGACGCTCTACGTCCACGAATACCTGACCGTTGACGGCCAGAAGATCAGCAAGTCGCTCGGCAACGCCATCGGGCCAGATGAGCTGGTCACGCGCTTCGGGACCGACGCGCTGCGTTACTGGTTCCTGCGCGACGCCGCCCGTACCGAGGATACCGACTTCACCACCGCGCGCCTCAGCGAACGCTACAACGCCGACCTGGCCAACGGGCTTGGTAATCTGCTGCAACGGACTGTCAGCATGATCGCGCGCTGGCGTGCCGGCATCGTGCCCGCACCCGGCCCCGCCGGCACGCCCGAGCAACGCCTGGCTGCGCTCGCCGCCAACCTGCCTGACCAGATCGCCACCGCGCTGGACGAGTTCGACTTCCGCGCGGCGCTGGGCGCGCTCTGGGCGCTGGTAGCTAGTGCGAACCGCTACGTCGAGGAGAGCGCACCCTGGCAGCTCGCGCGGCGCGCGGCAACCGGCGACCGCTCAGCTAGCCAACAGCTTGACACTGCCCTCTACACCCTGGCGGAGACGTTGCACGTCATCGCCAGTCGCCTCGCACCATTCCTACCCTCCACCTCACAGCGCATCACCGCGCAACTCGGGCTAGCGGACCCCACCGCCTGCTGTCACGAGCCGATCCGCTGGGGTCTCCTCCCACCCGGCACACATGTAGCCGCGCCCCAGCCACTCTTTCCGAGACTGGAATGACACCACCCACCATCGGCCGCTTTGCCTCGTCCCCTCTCCCGTCGCCACGGGAGAGGGGACCGGCGAGCCGGGGTACCCGCTTGTGGGTCGGCCAGGGGTGAGGGCAATTCTGCGTTTCGCGTCCGCTACCACACGCGCCGTTGACGTATACTGCTGCCCAGGTATCAATGCAAACACCTGATGGATGAGACCGGAGTACGCCCATGACCGGGCCTGTGGACGAACGGCGCATGTGGTCAGCGGCCGACGACTGGCAGCGCGCCGCCGGCTGGTCAGGCGCCGATTTCTGGTGGGCTATGGGCGGCCTGATCCGCTTCGTCTTTGAGGACGCCAGCCCGGTGACGGCCGACCACCGGCGCTTGCTGGGCACCTACGACCCACGCCACCGCGTGCTGACCGCGAACTGCTGGACCTATGAATATGGTGAGACGGCCGGGCGGCGCAACATCGTCCATGAACTGGCCCATGCCTGGGACCAGCAAGCGGGCTACCGGCTTTCGCGCGAACTCACGCGCCTGCCCGGTCC
>DASUBC010000693.1:0-3046 GCA_035763465.1 Thermomicrobiales bacterium | reverse complement strand
CGCGGCGATCGCTACAGCGGCCCCGAGATCTGGGTCTTCCGCCTGGACGACGTGGCGGACCTGCTGCCGCCCGGGCCGTAGCGCGGCTCACGCCGTCGCTGACCGCCGTGCCTCACGCACTGTAGGGGCAGGCCTCCGTGTTAACGCTGTCGCATTAAAACGGGAAGGGCTCCATCGAGTACACTTCGGGGTGTTCGAAATCCGCGAAGTAGCCTCGAAAGAGCCGTTCCAATGGTACCACAGAGCCACGCCATCTTGACCCGGCGCCTGCGCCGGGTTCTGGCGCCCCACGTCGCTCAGGCCGCCGCCGTCCCCGGGGCCGATCGCTACCGCAAGCACTTTCCGGCGGCGGCCCACCTCTGGATCCTGCTGCGCCATGCCCTCTCCGGGCAGGACAGCTTGCGCCAAACCCATGCCGAACTCGACCTGGCCCCGGCCCACTGGCGCGAAGTCGGCCTCCGCCAGCGCGTCAGCTACAGTCAACTGGCCCGCTCCTCGACCAGTCGCCCGGCAGCCTGTCTGGAAACGCTCTTGGCCGGGCTCTTGGCCCAACTCCCCGCCCAGGCCAGCGCGCCGCTGCGGCGCCAGGTGCAGCTCATGGACAGCACCTTCCTCCGCCTCAGTGCCCTCCTCAGCCCCTGGAGCCAGCATGGCGGGCATGTCGCCGGCATCCGGCTGCAGACCGGCTATGACCTGGCCGCCGCCGTGCCCAGCTATCTGCGCCTCACCCTGGCCGATACCCCCGATGTGCGCGCGCTCGGCGCGCGCGATCTCACCCCGTTGGCCGGCTGGACGCTGGTTATCGACCAGGGCTACTACGGCCATCAGCAGTTCCAGCGGCTGCAGGCGCACCAGGTGGACTTCCTCTGCCCGCTCCAGCCGCAGGCGGTCTATCAGGTCACCGCCAGCCAGCCGGTCACGCCCGCGCCGACCGCGGCCGGGGATACCATCCTGGCCGACGAGACCATCACCCTCGGCAGTCCCCGCAACTACCGCGGCGCGGTCGTGCCGGAACTGCGCCTCATTACCAGCCAGAATCCCCAGGGCGCGATCCATCGTCTGGTCACCAGCCGCCACGACCTGTGCGCCCAGGACCTCGTGAGTCTCTACCGCGCCCGCTGGCAGATCGAGCTCTTCTTCCGCTGGCTCAAGCACCAGCTCGGGGTGCTCCACCCGCTGGGCACCAGCCGGGCAGCCGTCTGGGCGACCATCCTCTTAGCGGCCATCGTGGCCGTACTGGCCGCGTTGCTGCGTGAGCTCCAGCCCGCCAGCGTCACCACCGTCGCCTGGCTGCGTGCCCTCTCGGCCCACCTCACGCTCATCGTCCGCGGCTTCGGTTAATGCGACAGCGTTAGACCCCTGTGTCTGCCCTGTATCCCCTACCGCGCGGCTTCTTCGGTAGGCGAAGATATCCGCCACTGGTTCCTGCTGTGACTCCCCCCGTGCCGGCAACGTGGCCGTCTCGTGCGCTTTTTCACGCGATTCGCGCAGCGCTGTTGACGCGCGCGGCGCGGGCGGCATAAGCTATAGGCTGGCTGAACAGGCAGTCTTTTTGCCGTCGGCGGGCTTCCGCCGATCTGAACTTAAAGGAGAATCGCGTCTTGCAGCCAGCAGACTCGCAGGGGGAGGGTGGACCTCGCCTCACCGTCGGCGTCCCGCGCGAGACGATCCCCGGTGAGCGACGAGTCGCTCTGAGCCCCGACGTCATTCGCAAGCTGGCCCGCAACTTCCGCGTCCTCATCGAGAGCGGCGCGGGTGAGGGCTCCAGCTTCCCCGATCGCTTCTATCAGGAGGCAGGCGCCGAGATCGCGCCCAGCGCCGCCGCCGTCTACGGGCAGTCGGACATCGTGCTCAAGGTGCAGCGCCCGACCCCCGAGGAGGTGACGCAGTTGCGCCCCGGCAGCCTGCTGATCGCCCTGCTCTCGCCGTTGACGCGGCCGGAGCTGGCGGTCGAGCTGGCCAAGCACGGCGTCACCGCCCTCAGTATGGACGCCATCCCGCGTATCACCCGCGCGCAGTCGATGGACGCGCTGTCGTCGATGAGCACCGTGGCCGGCTACAAGGCGGTGCTGCTGGGCGCCAACGCGCTGCAGAAATTCTTCCCGCTGCTGATGACGGCGGCGGGCACGATCCGCCCGGCGCGCGTGCTGGTGCTCGGCGCCGGGGTGGCCGGCCTGCAGGCCATCGCCACCGCGCGGCGGCTGGGCGCGGTGGTCGAGGCCTTCGACACCCGTCCGGTGGTCAAGGAGCAGGTGCAGAGCCTGGGCGCCACCTTCGTCGAGCTAGACGTGGCGCACGAGGAGGCGCAGGATGCCGGCGGCTACGCCAAGGAGCTGGCCGAGGAGCACATCCGGCGCGAGATCGAGCTGATCCGCGATCACGCGGCCAAGTCCGACGTGGTCATCACCACCGCCCTGATCCCCGGCAGGCCGGCGCCGGTGCTCTTGCCGGATGAGACGGTGCAGGGGATGCAGCCGGGCTCGGTGATCATCGACCTGGCGGCCGAGATGGGCGGCAATTGTACCCAGACCGTGCCCGGTGAGACCGTCGTGCGCAACGACGTGACGATCATGGGGCCGCTGAACCTGCCGAGCGAGATGGCCACCCACGCCAGCATGATGTACGCCAAGAACATCACCGCGCTCTTGGATCACCTGGCGCCGAAGGGCGAGCTGACGCTCGATATGGAGGACGCGATCACGCGCGGCGTGGTCATTACGCACAACGGCGAGGTGCTGCACGGGCCGACCCTCGCCTGGATGAAGGAGCAGGTCGCGTGAGTCCATCAGTCATTCTCGGCGCCTACGTCTTCATTCTCGCCATCTTCCTCGGGCTGGAGGTCATCGGGCGCGTGCCGGCCACGCTGCACACGCCGCTGATGAGCGGCACGAACGCCATCCACGGCATCGTGCTCCTCGGCGGCATCGTGGTGGCCGGCACCGCCGATAGCACGGTGCTGCGCATCCTCGGGCTGCTGGCGGTCTTCCTGGGCGCGGGCAACGTCTTCGGCGGCTTTGTGGTGACCGACCGGATGTTGGAGATGTTT
>DASUBC010000692.1:0-14624 GCA_035763465.1 Thermomicrobiales bacterium | reverse complement strand
ATACTGGCGCTCGCGTCGTGCTAACTCCGCCTCCTCGTGTGCGGTAACTTCCTCGATCGTCGCCGGCGGAATCCGCAAACTGGTCACGACCGTCTCGTTCAGGATTCGCACGCCGCCCGAGGCGATCGCGCCCATCGCCAGTTCTTCCTGGCCGGGCACGCCAAGTTTCCGCACGAGTAAGACGTCCAATGGCGCGTGGAGCGCGCGGGCGACCTCGAACGCCACCGGCACGCCGCCGCGCGGCAGCGCCAGCACCAGCAGTGCTGGATCGCTGGCATGGCTGGTCAGCAACTCGGCCAGTTGCCGTCCAGCATCATAGCGATCGCGGAATATCCTACTCATGCCACCTCTACTTTCCGGGTAGCACGCACGGGAGATTTCTATCTTCGCTCTCTGGCTGGCGTGCCTGTCCCCATCCGTTCCCCCGCCGGCGCCAGGTGGGGCACGAACGGATCAACTGGTGGCAACGGGGACACTGCTCGTGGTTGCAATAACCGTGCCGCAATTGAATGCGGAATGGGAAACGGCCCGCACTCCCTGCACATACCCCACAAAACCCACAAACTACACTTTTGTACAGGGGTTTTGTGGGGTTCTTTCTGGGGTATAGCCCGCACCTCCGCCCCACGACCCACTACGTGGGTACCCCGCCGTGCGCGAGCGAGGGGAAGAACGTGCTGGCGATTACAGACTGCGGAGCGGGCTACGCTTCGTCGTGGATGGCACGCAACTCGCGCGCGTGGTCGCGCTCGTGGGCGGCGATGATTCTGAAGATGCCGGCCACGGTGGTCGCGCCCACGGTAGGGTGAGTGGCCGGACGGTCGAGGTCGGCCTCGCTGAGTCGGTCGAGCAGCGCCAGCGCATCCTGCCGCGAGGCGGTGAGCCGGGCCAGCAGGTCGGCGACGCTCTGCTCGCGCGCCCGGCGCACGCGGCTGTCGTTCCAGCGGTCTAGATCGAAGTCGGCGCTGGGCGGCGCGCTGTCGCCGGTCAGGGCGCGCTCGATCAGCGGCAACATGCTGCCTTCGGCGTAGGCGATGTGGCCGATCAGGTCTTTGGCGGTCCAGTGGCTTTCGTGACCGACCGGCTTCGCCAGGTCGGTCTCGGAGAGTATCTGCACCGCTGCCAGCAGCGTCTCGCGCCCGCGCTGTAATCGGTCGCGCAGCTGGTCTTTCCGTTCGCTCTGCTCCGCCATGACGATCTCCTCTCCGCGCGTCATGATTACCGGTTGACGTAGGCTCAGGCGATGCTGGCCGCGCGTTCCTGGCGGAGACGTTCGACCAGTGCGGGGAGGTCAGCCAGCAGGTAATCCGGCTTGATCGGCCCTTGCGTGGCTTCCTCGGCGGTCGAGACGCCGGTTTCCACCATGATCGTCGGCATCCCGGCGTTGATACCGCCGAGAATGTCGGTGTCGAGGCGGTCGCCCAGCATGGCGGTCTCGGCGGCGGACAGGCCGATGCGCGTCAGCGCCTGCTCCATCATCGGCAGTTCCGGCTTGCCGAGCGCCAGCGGATGGCGGTCGGTCGCCGTTTCGAGCGCGGCGACCAGCGCGCCAGAGCCAGGCACCAGGCCCGCTTCGGTTGGCAGAGTCTTGTCGGTGTTGGTGGCGATCCAGTCGGCGCCGCACCGGATACCCAGGCAAGCGGTGCGGAGTTTGGCGTAGGTCACTTCCCAGTCGGCGCTGGAGATGACGACCTGCGGCGTCGCTTCGTCCCAGACATAGCCTGTGCCGTCGAGCACCAGTTCGCGCAGGGCGGGCATACAGACGCCATACATCCGCGTGCCGGCCGGGTAATGCTCGCGCAGGTAGTTCTTCAAGACGATGCCGGAGGTCAGAATCGCCTCTTCCGGCACAGTGACGCCCAGCTTGGCCATCTTCTTGACGTAGCCGCTCGGCAGCGTCGTGGAATTATTCGTCAATAAGAGGTAGCGCAGCCTCTGCTCGTCGAGAAAGCGGAAGAACTCGACCAGGCCAGGCGTCGCTTCGTCACCCCGGTAGAGGACGCCGTCCATGTCCATGACGATGCCACGCAGGCCGCGTAACGAAGGCTGTTGCGACGTTGCCATTGTCCTCTTCTCCCTGTCATGTATCAGCGCCGGCGTCAATCAGTATGCGCGGTAGCCTAGCACACTCGAACGCAGAATAGAGAACGTGAACCGCCAGGACACCAAGAGGACGCCAAGTGCGCTAAGAGGATTCGTTCTTATTTCTCATTCTTGGCGCTCTTGGCGGTTCACGTCCCTGCTATACTGCGGCGGCGGATTCAGCCAGCCATGTATTGTGGGAGGAAAGAGCGTTATGAGCCAGCCGGTTACGCCAGCGGAAGCCTTCGCGGGGCGCGCGGTGCGCCTCGACCCGGCACTTGCGGAGCGGGTGCTCCAGGCGATAGACCCAGAGGAGACGATCACGTTTCTGCAAGCATTGGTGCGCGTGCCATCGGTCAATCCGCCGGGCGATGTGCGCGAGGCGATCCGGCTGTGCGACGAAAAACTGCGCGGGGCAGGCTTTGCCACGGTCGTGGTCGGGCCGACGCCGGAGAAGCAGAGTGTCGTGGCGACGCTGCGCGGCCAGGGCACGGGGCCGCGCCTGGCCTTCAACGCGCATGTGGACGTTGTGCCGATCGGCGAAGAATCGGCCTGGAAGTTCCCGCCCTTTGGCGGCGAACTCCACGAGGGCCGGGTCTATGGGCGCGGCGCGGGTGATGACAAGGCGAGCGTCACGGCGCAGGTGATGGCGGGCGTCGCGCTGGCGCGGGCTGGCGTGCCGCTGGAAGGCACGCTGATCGTCACCGAAGTGGCCGACGAGGAAACCAGCGGTAACGAGGGCGCTGGGTACATCGTCCAGAACGGCCATGTCGAAGCCGACTACGTGATCGTCGGCGAGCAGACGCAGGGGCAGATTTGCCTCGGCGAGCGCGGCGGCGCAGCCACCATAGTGACCGTCTACGGCGCGACGGGACACGCGGCGACGCCCTGGAAAGGGGTCAACGCCATCGAGGGGATGGCGCGCGTGATTACGGCGCTGCGCGAGGAACTCTGGCCGAAGCTGGAAGCACGCACGCACCAGTATTTCCCGCATTCCACCGCGACGATCAGCATGATCAGCGGCGGCGTCAAGACGAATGTCATTCCCGACAAGTGTGAAATCCACGTTGACCGGCGCACCCTGCCGGACGAAACACAGGAATCGGTCGAGGCGGAGATTCGCGAGGTCGCCGAGCGGGCGATCGCCGGCGTGCCGGGCCTGCGGGTCGAGGTCGCGACGCGTCCGGTGCGCCCAGCCATCGAGAGCGACGCCGAGTCGGCGGTCGGTCGCGCGATTCAGGCCGCGACGCGCTATATCGGCAAGGAGGTCGTGCTGACCGGCTTCTTCGCCGCGACCGATGGCAAGCACTTCGCGCCGAAGGGCTGGCCGACGCTGATCATGGGACCTGGCGACCCGGCCACGGCGCACACCCCGAACGAGTGGGTTGGCGTGGACGAAGTGCTGGAGGCGACGAAACTCTACGCGCTAACCGCGCTGGCGCTGCTGGGGAAGCAGGGCGAAGAGTAGCAGGCGAGGACAGCGGTGCGATCGGCGCGAATATCGGTCTTCTTGCAGCTGGTCTGGTCAACCTGGGACCGGCTGCCACTGCTCGAAGAGCAGTGGGCGCGTGACGTCTATCGTGTCATCGGCGCGAAGTGTGCTGAACTGCGCGCCGCACCGATCGCCATTGGCGGAATTGAAGACCATGTCCATCTCCTGGTGGCACTGCCGGCGACCCTCTGCATTGCCGATCTGGCAGGCCAGGTGAAAGGCGCGTCGGCTCATTTCATGACGCACCAGCTGGCGCCTGGCAGCTCCTTTCGCTGGCAGGGTGCTTATGCGGCGTTCTCCCTGGCCGCCGCCGACGTTCCACGGGTCAGCGCGTATATCGCACGGCAGCGTGAACATCACGCGGCGGGCACGGTCATGGCACAGTGGGAGATGGAAGGAGAATGACCTCGATGCAGTCGGGTTCCACATAGAAGATAGGGATGTTCTGTGGGCTGGCGGCTGAAGCCGCGCCTGGGGCCTGCGGCCACGAAGCCCGGCCTGCGCCGGGCTGGAGCTGCTCTAATGTGCGCGATACACCCCAGCGATCGAGTTGGGAGAGGCCGCGCAGGCGGCCTTCGTGGCCGCAGGCCCCAGGCGCGGCTTCAGCCGCCAGCCACCTACATGGAGAGTTACATGCGCGCGGAACTCCGTGACCTTGACCTGGCGTATAAGCAATTGAAGTTCGCCTACGAAGACCAGGCGCGGCTGCTGGGCCGGCGAGTGCGGCCGGCGCGCACGGAGCTGGAGCGCGCCCAGGACGCGGTGCGCGCGGCGAATGATGTGTTCGACACGGCGCGGCGCGCGGTCGAGACGGCGGTGCGCGAAGGTCTGGTGGAGGACGAGTAGACTGGCGAGTTGACTGCTTGAAGGAGGCGGAGCGTGGCGCGGCTTGATGAGCAAAGTATGCGGGCGGCGGTGCCGGAACTGACGGGAACGATCCGGCTGCTAGGGCTAGATGGGCCAGTCGAAATCGTGCGCGATGACCTCGGCATCCCGCATGCGCGCGCCGGCTCCACGCACGACGCCTTCTTCGCGCAGGGCTTCTATCACGCGCAGGACCGCCTCTGGCAGATGGAGTATGACCGCCGCCGCGCCTATGGCCGCTGGGCGGAACTGGCCGGCCCCACGGCGCTGGATCAGGACATCCTGATGCGGCGGCTGGGACTGGGCCGCAGCGCCGAAGCCGATTACGCGGCGTTCGACGCCGAGACGCGCGCGATGTTCGACGCCTACGCCGCTGGCGTCAATGCGTTCATCTCCACAACGCCCACCTTGCCGGTCGAGTTCGGCATCGCCGGCACGCGCCCCGAGCCGTGGCAGCCGTGGGACGGCTGCGCGATCTACAAGGTGCGGCATGTGCTGATGAGCACCTGGGCCAATAAGCTCTGGCGCGCGAGGCAGTTGCGGCTCATCGGCCCGGAGCTGTTGCTGAAACTGCGCGCAGGCGCGCATATTCCCTCACCGATCGTGATCCCGCCCGGCAGCGAAGGCATCGTCCCGCTCGATGAGCCGGATACGCTGGCCGGCGCAGAGGCGATCGCGGGCCTGTGGGAGTGGGCGGCGGGCAGCAATAACTGGGTGCTGCATGGCAGCCGCACCGCCTCCGGCCTGCCATTGATGGCCGGCGACCCACACCGCGCGCTCGATGTGCCGAACGTCTACTATCAAAATCACCTGGCGTGCCCTGACTTCGATGTCATCGGCTATTCCTTCGCCGGGATACCAGGTTTCCCGCACTTCGGGCACAACGCCGAGGTCGCCTGGTGTATCACCAACGGCGGCGCCGATTACCAGGATCTTTACGTGGAGAAGTTCGCGCCGGGCGACCCGGCACGCTACGAATATCAGGGCGCCTGGCTGCCGGCCGAGCGCCGCCGCGAAACGATCGCCGTGCATGGCCTGGACCCGGTCGAACTCGACATCACCGTGACGCGGCACGGCCCGATCGTGCAAGGCGACCCGGCCAGCGGCTACGCGCTGGCGCTGCGCTACACCGCGACGGATGGGCCGAACGCGGGCTTCACCGCCTTCCCGCGCATGGTGCGCGCCCGCACGGTTGCGGAACTGGACGAGACGATGCGGCCCTGGGTGGACCCCTCGAACAATTTTCTGATGGCCGACCGCCAGGGCACGATCGGCTATCTGCTGCGCGGACAAATCCCGCTGCGCGACCGTGCGAACGCCTGGCTGCCCGCGCCGGGCTGGACCGGCGCGCACGAATGGACCGGCGCGATCCCGTTCGAGGAACTCCCGCGCTCGCGCAACCCGGAGACAGGCTACATCGCGACCGCCAACAATCGCATCGTTGGCGACGAGTATCCGCACTTCGTCGCGCTCGATTGGACGGCACCGTATCGCGCGCAACGGTTGAAAGCCCGGCTCCATGCCTTGACCGGCGCAACCGTCGCCGATATGGCGGCGGTACATCGCGACATCCTCTCACTGCCCAGCCGGGTTTTTGTCACCGCGCTCGCTCGTGTCGAACCGCCGGACGAGAAAAGCGCCGCAGCGAAACGCCTGCTCCTCGCCTGGGACGGTCAGATGGAGCGCGATGCGGTCGCCCCAACGCTCTACGCGGTCTGGCGCGAGCAGGTTGCCGCGCTGGTGCTGGCCGGCCCGGCGCTGGCCGCGCTCGGTCAGCTGGTGCTGACGAAGGAGCCGGTGCCGCTGCGCGCCATCTCGGTTGCGGGCCGGCTGCGTGCGCCGCTCGTGGCGCTACTGCAAAACGACGATCCGGCCGTGTTGCCGCCGGGTGAGACCTGGCCGACGCTGCTGGCACGGGCGCTCGGGCAGGCGGTGGCCTGGCTGGCGGAACAGCTCGGCCCCGATATGCGCTACTGGAGCTGGGGCCGCCTGCACCACACCGCGCCGACCCATCCGCTGGCGGTGGCCTATCCCGATCTGGCGGAACTGCTGAATCCGCCGGCGGTCAGTGTGCCAGGCGACGGCGATACGCCGCGCGCCGCCGCGTTCGCCGGCATGGGCTTCACCCTGACGAACACCTCGGTCGCGCGCTACTGCTTTGACCTGGCCGATTGGGACAACAGCGGCTGGGTCGTGCCGCTGGGCGCGTCCGGCCATCCCGGCAGCGCGCATTTTGCCGACCAGGTCGCTGCCTGGAGCGAAGGTCGCCTGCTGCCGATGCGCTACAGCTGGGACCGCGTCAACCAGGACGCGGCGACGCGGCAGCGGCTTGAGCCAGCCGGCTGATTGTGGATTGTGGATTGCGGATTCTCCTCCCCTGAGCGCCGCCTTCCTGGTGAAGCAGTGCCCTGACCAGCCCGAATCCGCAATCCACAATCTCGTCTGTGGGGAGAATCCCCACATGCGAATATGGGTTTTCTCCCTCACGACAACCGACACTGCCCCGACTGTGGAAAACGCTTGCACCCCCTAGACTACACATGGGGGAAGTGACACACCAGTGGGTAGAAGAGGGTTGTCTGTGGCGATGCGGGAGCGTGATTACCGGCGGCGGCGCGAATTGCGCGCGAGGCAGGCGCCGGCGCGCGAGCTCCATGCCGTGCCGGTGGTGAATGAGGACGCTGGCGGTGAGTCGTTCTCCGAGAATGACTTGCTCGCGCGGTATCTGCATGAAGCGGGCAAAGTGCCGCTGCTCACGCCGGCGGCCGAAGCCGAGCTCTTCCGCCAGCTCGATGAAGGTACGCCAGAGGGGCGCCAGGAGGCGCGGGCACACATTATCGTGGCGAACCTGCGCCTGGTGGTGCCGGTGGCGCGCACCTATGTCGGCCTGGGCCTGTCGCTGCCCGAATTGATCGCTGAGGGCAACCTGGGCCTGATCGCGGCGGTGGACCGCTTCGAGCGTGCGCGCGGCCTGCGCTTCAGCACCTTCGCCCGCTGGCCGATTCGCAAGGCGATCACCCGCGCGCTCGACGATCGCGCCCGCCTGGTGCGGCTGCCGGCCAATAGCTGGCAGGCGCTCCGCGAATTGCGCCGCGCGGAGATGACGCTACCCGATTTGCTCGGTCGCGAGCCGACGCTGGCGGAACTGGCGGCTGCGTGTGGCGTCGCGGCCTGGCGTTTCGATGCCCTGCGGGTTGCGTCCGCCGCGCCTGCCTCGCTCGATGCCCGCGCCCGCACGCCGTTTGGCCCTGGCGATGACAGTGACGGCACGCTGGCCGATACCATCGCGGATCAAGAGCAGCCGTTGCCGGAGACGGTCGCCAATCGGATTGTGCGCGATCAACTCGGCGCGCTGCTGAATACGCTGCCGCCGCGCGAGCGCGCCTTACTCATCCTGCGACATGGCCTGGATGGCGCCGCGCCGCGCACGCTTCAGCAAGTCGGCACGGCCCTCGGTATCTCCGGCGAACGCACCCGCCAGATCGAAGCGCGCGTACTCACCCAGCTCCGTGCCCATCCACTCACCGCCGCCCTGCGTGGCAGCCTTGATTGAGGCGGGCAGTCGAGCAGACGGGCAGTCGGGCAGTCGGTTCTCCTGAGCACCGTGCTTGTCTGCGAGCGATGTGCTCATCCAGCGCACTGCCCGACTGCCCGTCTGCTCGACTGCCCGCCTCGTTCTGCTTGCGTCCATCTCAGGCGTCGGCTAGCCTTGTCCCGTTGCGATGTGACGCGGACGAAGAAGGATGGCGACGATGGTGACGCTGGCGGAACTGATTCGCGATGTCTCCGATTTCCCCAAGCCAGGCATCCTCTTTAAGGACATAACGACGCTGCTGAAAGATGGGCCGGCCTTTCGCCAGACGATAGATGAGCTGGAAGCGCGGTGCCGCGCATATGATGCGACCAAGATTATCGGCATTGAGTCGCGCGGCTTTATCTTCGCGGCGCCGCTCGCCGAACGACTGAGCGCCGGCTTCGTGCCGGTGCGAAAACTCGGCCGGCTGCCGGCCCCAACGGTCCGGGCCGAGTACGCGCTCGAATATGGCACGAATACAGTCGAGATGCATCGCGACGCCATCGCCGCCGGCGAGCGCGTGCTGATTGTGGACGACCTGCTGGCGACTGGCGGCACCTGCCGGGCCTCGATCGAGCTGGTGGAAGACCTCGGTGGTGTCGTCGCGGGCTGTGTGTTCCTCGCCGAATTAACCTTCCTCAACGGCCGGCAGGCGCTGGCCGGGTACGACATCCAGACGTTGATTCAGTACGATGCCGAGGCATGAGTTGCTTGGGAATAGCGCCGCGCTGCAGCCAACCACCGCGCTGGCCTGGACCTTCTCACGGCTCACGTCTTTCTTCGCGGGCGTCGCCGATCTCCTGTAAAAGCATCGCGATCAGGCCGGTCCAGCCAGTCTGGTGGCTGGCGCCGAGGCCGGCACCGTTGTCGCCATGAAAGTACTCGTAGAAGAGCAGGTGATCGCGCCACTGTTCGTCGTTCTGGCGCAGTTCCTGGCCACCGAACACGGTGCGCCGGCCCGCGCCGTCGCGCAGGAAGATCGTGCAGAGCCGGCCGGCGAGTTCGTCGGCAATCTGATTCAGCGTCAGGTAGTGACCCGAGCCAGTCGGACATTCGACCTTGAAGTCATCGCCGTAGTAGCCGTGGTAGCGGCGCAATGACTCGACGAGCAGGTAGTTGAGCGGGAACCAGACCGGACCGCGCCAGTTCGAGTTTCCGCCGAACAAGCCGGTGGTGGATTCCGCCGGTTCGTAGTCCACGGTGTAGGTCGTGCCGTCTACGGTGAGCGCATAGGGATGGTCGGCATGATACCGCGAGAGGGCGCGCACCCCGTGTGGCGAGAGGAATTCGCCCTCGTCGAGCATCCGCCGCAGCAGGCACTTCATCCGGTGGCCCCGGCAGATCGCCAGCAGGCGCCGGTCTTCCATACCAGGCTCACGCCAGCGCGAGACGAGCGCGGCCAGCTGGGGCCGATACGCCAGGTACCATTCCAACCGATTGCGAAAGCCCGGTAACTGATCGAGCACGGCCGGTTCCAGCACCGTCACCGCAAAGAGCGGGATGAGACCGACGCAGGAGCGAATTCCCAGCGTGTGGTGGTCGCCGCTACCCAGATGAATGACGTCGTAGTAGAACTCGTCCTGCTCGTCCCACAGCGAGATGCCATCGCGGCCCATATTGTTCATCGCGTTGGCGATCGCCAGAAAGTGCTCGAAGAACTTCGTCGCGATGTCTTCATAAACGGGGTCGTGCCGCGCCAGTTCGATCGCGATGCCGAGCATATTCAGGCAGAAGCTGCCCATCCAGCTGGTGCCGTCACTCTGTTCCAGAAAGCCGCCGGTCGGCAGTGGTTGGCTGCGGTCGAAGATGCCGATGTTGTCCAGGCCCAGAAAGCCGCCCTGGAAGATGTTATTCCCCTCGGTGTCCTTGCGGTTGACCCACCAGGTGAAACTGAGCAACAACTTGTGAAATGTGGCCTCGAGAAACGCGAGATCGCCGGGTTGATCAGTGCTGAGTCCCCGCGCGCCGCGATCGAGCTGGTAGACCTGCCAGGCAGCCCAGGCTTGCACGGGAGGATTGACATCGTCGAAGGCCCATTCATACGCCGGCAGTTGCCCGTTCGGGTGCTGGAACCATTCCCGGCCGAGCAGAATGAGTTGCGACTTGGCAAAGTCGGGGTCCACCAGCGCCAGTGGGAGGCAATGAAAGGCGAGATCCCAGGCCGCGAACCACGGGTATTCCCAGACATCGGGCATCGAGAGAATGTCGGCGCTGTTGAAGTGCCGCCAGCCGCTGTCGCGACCGTCCTCACGCTGCGGCGGGGGCGGCGGTTGGTCGGGGTCGCCATCGAGCCAGATCGGCACGTCGAAGTGATAGAACTGTTTCGACCAGAGCATCCCCGCGAGCGCCTGCCGCTGGACCAGCCGCTCGTCATCGGTGAGGGAGGGCGGTTGCAGCGCCGCGTAGAACTCGTCGGCTTCCGCCTGCCGCTGCTGGAAGACCGCGTCGAAGTCGCTGAATGGATCGGCGGGGGCGCCGTCTGGAACCGGGCACAGGCGTAGCCGCAGCGTCACGGTGGCGCCGGCAGCGAGCGTCAGCCGGTAATGAAATGCGCCTTTGGTGCCGGTTTGCGCGGGATTGACGGCCTCGGCGCGTCCCTGCACGACCGCGTCGTTGATGCCGTCCTTGACGAAAGGGCTGGCATTCGGCGCATTGTAGAGCCGGGTGATATTCGTCTCGTTTTCGCAGAAGAGCAGGGTGGGCACGGCGTCGGACACGTCTGCGGCCACCAGGACGAAGCGCCCGAGTTGCGCGTGTTCGGCGACGATCGCCGTGCTGGCGTCATCCGCGTGCAACCCGGGACGCGGATGGCGTTTGTGGGGGACGTGCGCGTTGCCCCAGCTCCAGGTGTTGCGAAACCAGAGTGTGGGCAGCAGGTGCAGCTCGGCGGCGTCCGGGCCGCGATTCGTCGCGCTCACGCGAATGAGGATGTCGTTGGGCGCGGCCTTGGCGTAGTCCACGAGCACATCGAAATAGCGGTTCTCGGCAAAGACACCGGTATCGAGCAGTTCGTACTCGGGCGCGCCACGCCCGCGCTGCCGGTTCGTCGCCACGAGATCAGTATAGGGGAACGCGGCCTGTGGATACTTGTACAGCATCCGCATGTATGAGTGGGTGGGCGTGCAGTCGAGATAGAAGTATTCCTCCTTCACATCCTCGCCATGATTGCCCTCCGGCCCACTCAGCCCAAACAGGCGCTCCTTGAGAATGGGGTCGCGGCCATTCCACAGCGCGAGCGCGAAGCAGAGGCGCTGGCGGTCGTCGGAGATCCCGGCCAGGCCGTCCTCGCTCCAGCGGAAGGCGCGTGAACGGGCGTGGTCGTGCGGAAAGTAGTCCCAGGCGTCGCCGGTAGCGCTGTAGTCCTCGCGCACGGTGCCCCAGGCGCGTTCGGCCAGATACGGTCCCCAGCGCTTCCAGCGCGCCGTGCCCGCATTACTTGCTGCCAGCCGCTGCCCTTCCGCCGTCTTGCTTGCGCCGCCGCTCATCTGCGTTGTCTCCTTCGTTTACCGCAAACCGAGTGAGCTTGCTACCTATCGTATAACGTATCGGCTGGGACCGTCTGTCTCACCGGCTTTCGTGCATACTAGCGCGAGCGGCTGGCAAACGTTTCGGTCGCCTGAGAACGCTACGCCACAGTAAGGAGGATGGATGGCAACCACGGAGTTCGGCGACATCATCACGGCAGCGAGCGCGATCGCGCGGCAAGCTGGTGCGATTCTGCGCGATCGGCTGGGGCGTGTCGAGCAGATTGATTACAAGGGCACGGTGGACCTGGTGACCGAAGTTGATCGGCGGTCGGAAGCGTTGATCGTCGAGGCGCTTGTGGCGCAGTTTCCGGGGCACCGGATCGTCGCCGAGGAAGGTTCGGGTGAAGCAGAGGGCGCGTCACCCTATCGCTGGCTGATCGATCCGCTCGACGGCACGACGAACTACGCGCACGGCCATCCGTACTTCGGCGTTTCGCTCGCCCTCCAGCACGCCGGTGAACTCATCGTCGGGGTAGTCTACGACCCGATCAAGGACGAACTCTTTCACGCCGAGCGTGGCGGCGGCGCGTTTCTGAATGACCGGCCAATCCGTGTGTCGGGCATTGACGAGTTGATTCGGAGCCTGGTCGTGACCGGTTTTCCCTACGACGCAGCGAAGCGGCCGGTGGCGCTGGCGCACTGGCAGGCGTTCAGTTTCGCCGCGCAGGGCACGCGCCGCAACGGCGCGGCGTCGCTCGACCTCTGCTCCGTCGCCTGTGGGCGCTTCGACGGCTTCTATGAAGCGCATCTGGGGCCGTGGGATTGCGCGGCCGGCGCGCTGATCGTCGCCGAAGCGGGCGGACGTGTCAGCGATTATCACGGCCAGCCATTTGACCCGTTCCACGGCGCGATCGTCACCAGCAATGGCTTGCTGCACGACGCGATGCTGAAGGTGCTGGCCGACGCGACGCCTCCTGGCGTGGTGATTTGAGTGGCCCGTACCTCCGGCCCTTTCAAGGGTCGATTTTCATCAACGGCGCGGTGTAGGGGCGGTGGCCTGGGGCTGAAGCCCGGGCTACTGGCTCCGCCACTCCAGGCCGGCGCAGGCCGGCCTGGAGTGGCACAAGGTTGGCAGTAACTACCAACGCTGTGGTAAGGCCAGTCCGCACAGGCGGGCTTCGTGGCGCGCGGAGCGTGCCCCCAGCCCGGGGCTTTAGCCCCAGGGCAACTGCCCCTACATCGCGTCCGCGCCAACATCCGCTCCCGGTAAGGGTCGGGAAAGGGCCAAAGAAGTCCCGCCGCTGACGAGTCAGCGGCGGGACTTCTTCTTGCACAGGCATGAGCTGGTCGCCGCGTGTTAGCCCTTGACGGACCCGGCCGTCAGACCTTCGATCATGAAGCGCTGCGCCACAATGTAGATCAGCGTGATCGGCAGGGCCATCATGATGCTCGCGGCGTACATGTTCCCATACGGGAAGATGTCGCCGATGATCATCGCGAAGAGGCCGGTCGGCAGCGTACGGAGCTGCTCGGAGAAGCCGGCGACGAAGAGCTGGGCGAAGAGGAACTCGTTGAACGTGCCGGTAATGGCGAAGAGACCAACCGTCAACAACGCCGGTAGCGTCAGCGGCAAGATCACCCGGAAGAACGCCTGGAAGTGGTTCGCGCCGTCAATGAGCGCGGCTTCCTCCAGATCTTTCGGGATGGAGCGATAGTAGCCCATCAGCAGCCAGCAGGCGAACGGCAGGCCGAACGTCGGGTAGGCGATCATCAGGGACGTCAGGTGCCCGATCAGGTGGAGTTTGGTGAAGATCTGGAAGAGTGGCACCACCAGCAACACGCCCGGCATCAGATAGGTGAAGAGGATCAGCGTCGTCATGATGCTGGCGCCCTTCATCCGCAAGCGTACCAGCGCGTAGGCGCCGAGCGCGCCGATCAGGATGGAGACCGCGCAGTCAACGACCGCAACCTGGAGCGAGTTGAGAAACCAGCGCGGGAAGGGCTGTGCGGTCAGCATGTAGTGGAAGTGCTCGAACGTCCAGGGATCGGGCCAGAAGAGTGAACGGAAGGAGCGGAACTGCTCGTCCGATTTGAACGCGGTGATGGTCATCCAGTAGAAGGGGAAGAGTTCGAAGACGACCAGCACGAGAATGAGCAGATGCGCGATGGTATTGCTCAAGCCCGAACTGACGCGATGGAAGCCAGTCTCGCGGCGCGTATTGCCGCCAGTAATGGCGCGGCGAATGCCCCCAACGACGGCGCCAATCGTCTTGTCAACGACCATACCAATCAGGTCAAGCACCCAGAGAAATGCCTGGAAGACCTTCAGGAAGGGCCAGAACACTATGTCGAAGAAGGCGCCCGCGAACCGGCCCATCCCGATGGCGGCGTTGAAGCCAAGGAAGTAGCCACTCAGGAGGGCCAGCACGACGGCCAGGATGATCGCCAGGAACATGAGGACGTCGTTTGAGATGACCAGAATGCCAACCTTTTCGGCGGCGGTAAGGAGGAGCGCGATCAGCACCCCAACGCTCACGCCGGTGAAAATGCGCCCGCGCCGGACGATGGCTTCGTCGTTGTCCGACTGCATGGCGAAGTCGGCCCGAATGTAGCGCCCGAGCAGGATGATGAGCAGCACCAGCAGCGGCGAGAGGGCGAGCGCCGAGGCGGACGCAACGCCGTAGCGCAACTGGTTGATGCTCTCGAAGGTGTAGATCGAGAAGATCTTCGTTCCATTCGAGCCGCCGGTCAGCAGGTAGACCAGGCCGAAGGAGTTCAGCGTGCTGATCAGCGAGAGCAGGCAGGCGACAATGATGACGTAGCGTAAGCCTGGCAAGGTGATGTTGAGGAAGCGCTGCCAGCCATTCGCGCCGTCCACCGCTGCCGCGTCGTAGAGTTCGAGGTCAATTGATTTCATCCCCGCCAGGAGGATGATGGTAAAGAAGGGGATACCCTTCCAGACATTCACGGCGACGATCGCCGCGAGCGCGCGCTTCGGCTCCCCGACCCAGTCAATATTGTGGTCAATGATGCCGAAGGCTTGCAGCAGCTGGTTCAACCCGCCCAGATTCGCATTGTACAGACCGCGCCAGGCAAACGCGGCGACCACCTCGGGAATGATCCAGGGGAGCATAATCAGCCCGGT